>JAUVPY010000307.1 GCA_030598425.1 Anaerolineae bacterium | reverse complement strand
CGTGCACAGCCAGCGTCGAGAGCCAGCGATCCGCCGCATGGATGGCATCCTCGTCGGGCCGGGGCGTGTCCAATACCTGGCGCAGCTCTCCGGTTTGACCTTGATCGAAGCGGAGCAGCATACGCAGTATAGCCATACTGCTGTACCCCGCTCGGCGCAGGGTGCGGACCACCCGCAGGCGACCGATTTCGGCAGCGCCGTAAAGCCGGTAACCGTTGCCCGGGTCGCGCGGCACCTGAATCAATCCATTGCGCTCCCAGCTTCGCAGCGTGTCGGTCGTGACAACCAACACCTCCGCCGCCTGGCCGATGCGCAGCGGTTCAGCGGATGCGTCGGTGACCACCCCCTGCGCCCAGCGTTCCAGGAACTCGGCTGCCGCTTCGGCTTGAGCGCGTTCGGCCTGCACCAACGCCAGATGGTCATAGGCCCCCTCCAGCGCGCCGCCTAAATCGCCCGCCGCTGCCTGCCGCACCAACTCGACTGCCGACCGCCGGAGATATCGCCCTGGCCAGGGGTCTCCGAGAATCGTCCGGGCCAGGCGCATCTGGTCCAGGTGATCTTGGGTGAACATCCGGTACCGGCTGAGGCCGCGCGGGATGGGTGGCAAGAAGCCCCACTCTTCGTAAAGCCGGACGGTGTTGGGATGAACGCCGACCGCCTTGGCGATATCGGAGGTGCGCAGATGATGTGGCTTCATGCTCGGCGCTCGTCGTGCAGGCGCAAGATATGACGTAGCAACTCGGCGCGGTTAAAGGCGTGCAGCCGCCGCGATCCCCGGCTGATCGAGAAGAAATAATGATCGCCCATCACCACCTGGATGTTCTGGCTGCCCATGCCCATTTCCTCCAGAAGATCCAGCGTGGGGCCCAGACCTACCAGGCGATCTCGATGGGCCAGCATGACGTACACATTATCGCGTGGGCGTGATGGCGGTATTTCCTCAGCCAGGCCCAGGGCGAAGAAAGTTTGGGCAATGGTGCCCTTGGCCGTCTGTCGAAAGATCCGGTCGTGTTCCTTCTTTACAGCGCGACTGGCATCGGCGGCTAACAGCTCCATCGCCCGCGTCGCCAGGTGGTCTTTAAAGCGGTCAAGAATCGCATATTGCCATCCAGCACCAATGCCTATGCCCAACGCGCGATAGAAGGCCTGCATCACCGAATCTTTGTGCAGCATGGCCGGTGCCAGGGCGAGCAGACTGTAGCGGTTCTCCTCCCAGCCCCGGATAGTCTTGTGGAAGAGAGCCGCACCGCTCATGGAGTGCCCCACGAAGGTAAATGCCTGCCGCTGGCCACCAGGGCGGTGCAGCCGCAGTAGGTCCAGCCATAGTTCGACAGCCTGCATATCGCCGTGCGGGCCGCACAATTCTAGAGGGGGCATTTCGGCCTCGATGAAAGGCGAGCCACCGAAGCCATTCACATCCGGGGCCAGGCAAACCAGATGTGGGTTGGCCTGGCACACCTCGGCCGGCAAGTCCTCCCAAATGGCGTGACTGCCGTCCCAACCGTGCATAAAAACCACGTACCCTTGGGCCTTGGCCAAGAGATCCGGCACGGGCTGCACACGCCCGGTGGGCCGCCGGTGGTAATACACCCGCCAGACGAAGTCGGCCAGGCCTGTTGCGTCCTGAAAACGCGGCAGCAATTCCGGGGAGATCAGATCGTTCTTGGCCGCCTGCGTCAGGCTGTGCAACTGGCTCATCACCCAACGCGGCGATTCCTGGCGTGTGGCCAGTGAGTCCTTCAGCCAATCCCAACGCGTGCGCCGTGTCCTGCGGCCCATGAGGTTCGCCCCCCAACGTCAGCTCACGTTCTTTGGTTCAGAAGCGCCATACCATCTCAGGAGGTAGACTAAGTAGTGTTGACATTTGAGCTAGCGCCTGAGCGACATCATCAAACTCTTCGCTGGAGCCTCAGGGGGCAAGGACAAAATCTCAACACGGCCTAGGCAAGTAGCCTTATGGGTGCATGATAATCTCTCGTGCCTGTACGTGCAAGTTGTGTAGCACGTTTTCCTTTTCTGTTGTCCGTGATCTTTTCCGTCCGTGGGGACTAGGAAGCTAATGCCACGTTAACCGGCGCAGGGGAGACGGTCTCTACCACCATCTAATAGAGAAAACAATTAGAACTCGTACAACTTGCTCGGTCTGGATTCCCTTGGGCACTGCCAAGAGCAAGTGTGGCAATCCAGACCGAGCAAGATTGTATGATGTTTAAGTATTTCCTCTATAAGGGGGAAGTTCAAAAACGAGGATGCTTCACTTATCAAATTATTCTTTCTGCAGGCCGACGCTATCTACTGGCTGGCGCACTTCATCTTCAACCTGTTCGTGGCCCGAAGCCGCTTTGCCGTCTCGCGCTGCCTGGGATGTAGATCGCCGTGTCGCGTGTTGAAGCTGCCACAGGATGAAACGCGCGCGTTGTGCCACGGCAGCGGCGATATTCCACAAGAGCCGGGTCCCCAAAACGGCATCATCCTCACACAGCGCTAGCAGATTCTCTCGTTTCAGGGCCAGGACGGTCGCACCCTCCTGACCGGCGATCAAATCGGCGCTGCGCAGGCCCTGGTCCAGCATGGCAAACTCTCCAGCGATCTGGCCCGGTTTGAAGTCAGCCACTTTGCGCCGGTTCTGGGACTTGCCCGTGAGATCCTCTGGATCTCGCCAAACCTCGACCGTCCCGGACTGAATGATGTACAGCTCATTCCCCGCTTCGGCCGCTCTGACGATACTCTCACCGAGATCGAAGCGGCGCGGCTCGCACTGGGCCGCCAGCCGGGTTCGCTGCGGCAGGTTTAGATTGTTGCCCACATCCGAGTGGGCCAGAAACCGCGCAATCTCGCCAACCTGTACCAATTCGCCATCCGCCACGGGGTTCTGCAGTCTATCGCTGAACCGGGGCAGGCCCAAATAGGCGGCGACCAAACGGCGTGTCGTGTGGGGTGCTTCGAACTGAGGCCAATGTCCTGCCTTGGGCAAGATGCGCAGGTCGGCATCAGGCCACTCATCAGCTATCACGCCGGCATCACGCAGGGGAACCGTGTTGTCCTCCGCCCCCCAGATCACCAGTGCAGGGGTCTCAACCTCCTTGAGTCTGCCGCTCAGATCGTTGTCCCGCATGGCAGAATAGCATTCGGCCCGTACGCGGCCCTGGCCAGGGCTGCGCGCATCGGCTCGCAGGCGCTCATAGTCCGCTTCTATGATGCCGCTGCGTTCGGCGAAGGATGCCGGGCGCATGATGCGGTCGGTGATCCCGACGACCGTACGTTCCCCGGCAGAGACCAGCAGACTGCCCAGCCCAAATCGCTCCAGCACAGTGATCGGAGAAACAACCAGATTGATGTAAGTGGAGAGACGGCCTGTAACAGTAGGTCCGATGAGCACCATGCGCTCGACCAGGACCGAATGGCGCAGCGCGAGCGTGATGCTGGTCATCCCTCCCATCGAGTGACCGACCAGCACCACCGGGCTGTCACTGACATCGGCGATGAACTCGGCCAGTATGTCCGCGTAGGCAGGGATGGTGGTGCGATTTGGTAGGGGCGGGGATTTGCCGTAGCCAGGCAGATCTACAGACAGGCAGCGGAAACGCAGGCTCAACAACTCCAACAGCGGAGACAGCGCATACCATGAACTGGACCAACCGTGGATGAGCAGGGCCACCTGACGATTGCGCGGTCCCTTCTCAACCACGTGAAGTTTCTGGCCGTTGACGCCGTAAACTGTCATGGGCTACCCCCTTAAACACAAATGGCTTCCATCTCCTGACGGGAAGCCATTGTTGGGAACCGCGCAACAGACTTGGTTGCGGCGGTCAGACGATCTCTTTCTTAGAGGTTAAGGTACAAACACATCTCCGTCAGGACCAGGCCATTATAGCAGAAACGTAGAAGCAGGCAAGAAAGCGCTCAACCTCTCCTAAGTTTACTATAGCACACTTTAAAGATCCTGAAGGTTACAGTTTGGTTACCTTTTATGGTATACTTACGACTGACTGAGCGGAGACACCATTGCAGGCCGCGTAGGTCTTTGAACCACTCAAACCACGCCAAATACGAGGAGACTATGGGCTCGCATCCAATCAATCTTGCGGTTCGATTTATTCTAGAACTGGCAGCCTGGGGCGCTATGGGATACTGGGGCTAGACGCAAGCGGAAGGAGCGCTTCGTTTTGTGCTGGCCATTGGCCTTCCGGTGGCCGCCGCTGTCATTTGGGGCACGTTCGCCGTTCCCGATGACCCCAGCCGCTCCGGCCGGGCACCGGTGCCCGTACCCGGCGTGGTGCGTCTGGGGATCGAGTTAGCCACCTTTGGCTTCGGCGCGTGGGCGCTTTACGATACGGGCAGCACCACCCTAAGCCTGGTTTTCGCCGCTATCGTCGTCGTTCACTACCTGGTCTCTTATGACCGAGTGGCGTGGCTAATCAGGCAGTCGTCATGAGCAAGCTTCTCCGCCAAGGTGGGAAAGAAAGGTGCCGGGCACCTGTCTTT
>JAUVPY010000349.1 GCA_030598425.1 Anaerolineae bacterium | reverse complement strand
TGGCGCGGCTGGATGAGCAGGAAGTGCAGGGCTTTCGGGGGAAGTACTATGGCATCTGCTGGTAAGGTTCTGATTATTGTTCAAAACCTACCCGTCCCCTTTGATCGGCGGGTCTGGTTGGAGGCGTCCACCTTAAAGGAAGCGGGCTATGAGGTATCTGTGATTTGCCCCACGGGAAGACACGGCAAGTTTCAGGCCAAACACGAAGTTCTGGACGGGGTACATATCTATCGCTATCCTGCTCCTCCAGAGGCCAACGGCGTATTGGGCTACTTCTTCGAATTTGCCTACTGTTGGCTGATGACCGCCTTCCTCTCCTTAAGAATCTGGTTGACGCGGGGCCTGGATGTAATCCACGCCTGTAACCCGCCGGAAACCTACTTCCTGTTGGGTTGGGTATACAATCTTGTCGGTAAGAAGTTGATTTTTGATCATCACGATCTTTCGCCAGAAATGTATGTGGCTAAGGGGGGTAAGCCGGACGGCATTTTGCAGCATAGCTTGTTGTGGTTAGAGCGGCAAACTTTCAAAACTGCTGATGCCGTCATCACCACTCTCCGTAAAAACATTCTCCAAACGCTCTGGTTACTGCTCGGCCCTAGGTGCCAGGCACTTTGGCGTTTCCCTTCAAGGCATCGCCAAAGTGTCTGGCACCTAAGCAGTTACACGCTCCTTTTCTTTGTCCCCCACGCGCTCATTTCCCATCCCTACTCCAATTTTGATTACGCCTAGTCTACCTCGCCGGATCGGGCGGGGGCTTGTCACCGTGCTTGTGCTTATCTATATCTCGGCGTAGAATTCAGCTTGAGCCGAGCGGACAGCATTGGACTGTTTTGCGCACTGCATTTATCTGTGAAGGTTTAGGGTGATTGTGACTTTAGATCAGAGGCAAAAGAATGGATGGCCAATTGACTGAAACGGGGGAAATCACCCTCGACCCAGAGCGACAGAAGAAAGCCAAGGAATACGCCCGGGTACGGCGGCGCTTGATGCTGGTCGACCTGGGCCTGGGCGGCGTCTACGCCCTGGTCTGGCTATTGAGCGGGGCGTCGGCCTGGCTCAGAGACCTGATCCTGGGGCTGACCGAGAACCAACTGCTGCTGGTGGCCTTGTACGCGGTCGTCTTCGGTGGGATCTACGCACTGCTCGACGCGCCGCTGAGCTATTACCGGGGCTTCGTGCTGCCCCACCGCTACGGTCTCTCCACGCAGACCTTCCGCGCCTGGCTGTGGGACCAGGTCAAAGGGGCGGCCATCGGCGGCGTATTGGGACTGATCATGGTCGAGGTGATGTACGCGCTCCTGCGCGTCTCACCCGACTGGTGGTGGCTGTGGACGGCGCTGGTGATGCTTCTTTTCACCGTGGTTCTCTCCAACCTGGCCCCGGTCCTTATCTTCCCCCTCTTCTACAAATTCACGCCGCTGGATGACGAAGATCTGGTGGAGCGTCTCACCCGGCTGGCCGAACGAGCCGGGGCGCGGGTGCGAGGCGTCTACCGCTTCGACATGAGCAGCAAAACGGTGGAGGCCAACGCAGCCGTCGTCGGGCTGGGTAACACACGGCGCATCATCCTGGGGGATACCCTGCTCGACAACTTCACCGCGGACGAGATCGAGACGGTGCTGGCGCATGAGTTGGGGCATCACGTGCACGGGGATATGGGCAGGGGCATCCTGGTTCAGTCGGCGCTGACGCTGGGCGGGCTGTGGCTGGCCAATCTGGCGTTACAGTGGGGTGTAACCGCATTTGGCTTTGAGAGCGTGGCCGACGTGGCCGCTATGCCCTGGCTGGCGCTGGTTCTGGGTGCCTTTGGGCTGATCACCACCCCGCTCAGCAACGCCTACTCCCGCTGGCGCGAGCGCCTGGCCGACCGCTACGCAATGGAGGCGACTCAGGATCCCCAGGCGTTCGCTACGGCCATGACTCGCCTGGCGGACCAAAACCTGTCCGACGCCAACCCGGAGCGCTGGGTCGAGGTACTACTGCACAGCCATCCGGCCATCAGCCGCCGCGTGGCGATGGCTGAGGACTTCGGGTGACTACTCGAAACGTAAGACGTGAAACGACTCTACTGAATTGCTCTACTACTTCACGTGAAACGTGACGCGTGATCCGTGATGCGTGATTCAGATTACGTTTCACGCATCACCTTGCTCTACCAACCTATCCTATTGTAAGTAGATTCAACGAGCGGAGAGCCATCTATGTCATTATTCCAGGCCTTCGTTATGGGCATCGTTCAAGGCACTACAGAATACATCCCGGTTTCGAGCTCGGCCCACCTGGTGTTGGTGCCTTGGTTGCTGGGCTGGCCGGATGCGGCCTTTACCTTTGAAGTGTTGGTGCAATGGGGCACGCTGGTCGGGGTGTTCGTGTACTTCTGGCGTGACCTTTGGGACATGGCCTACAGCGTGGTTGTGGGTCTGGCACGCCGTCAGCCCCTGGCGACGGACTCGGCGCGTATGGGCTGGTACATTGTGTTGGGCACCATCCCAGCCGTGATCTTTGGGTTTCTCCTGAAGGACGTCTTTGAGGCGGCCTATGCGGCGCCCGTCGCGGTGGCAGTGACCCTGTTCGGCACGGCTGCCATCCTGATGATCGCGGAGCATTTTGGCCGGCGTACGCGGACCGTTGAAGATTGGGGTTGGCTAGACTCACTGATTGTAGGGTCTTGGCAGGTGCTGGCCCTGTTTCCGGGCATCAGTCGCAGCGGCGCGACCATTGGCGGCGGGATGCTGCGCAACTTTGACCGACCGGCGGCCGCTCGCTTCAGCTTTTTGCTATCGGTGCCTGCGCTGCTGGGAGCGGGCATTCTGGCCATCGCCGACTTGCTTGGGACCGGCGCGCTTCGGACAGAACTACCGGCTCTAGCGGTCGGCTTTGCAGCGGCGGCGATCACCGGCTACCTGTGCATCCGCTGGCTGCTGGACTATCTTCAGCACCACAGCCTGCGCGTCTTCGCCATTTACTGTACTCTCTTTGGGCTGTTTTGCCTGATCGTCGCCCTGATCCGAGGATGAAAAGACAAATATCAAATGGCAAATACCAAGTACCAAATATCAAATACCAAATACCAAATGCTAACGGCAAACACTTGATATTTGTCATTTGTCATTTGTCATTTGTCATTTGTTATTTGTTATTTGTTCCTGCCTGCGGCGCGACGGTGGAGCCCCCGCAGCCAGTCTACCTCCAGGCAGCCGGGTCCACGGCGATGGCCCCCCTAATGGGAGAGTTGGCAACTGCTTATCAGGAGCGGCAGCCACACGTGACGCTTGATGTTGACGGCGGCGGATCGTCGCTGGGACGAGAGTTGGCGGCGGCCGGCCAGGTGGACTTGGGGCTCACGTCCTGGTCCCCTGATGATGTGCCGGCTGGCACCCAGGCGACCGTGGTCGCTCGCGACGGAATCGCCCTCGTCGTGCACCCGAGCAATCCCATCACAGGCCTGACCCTGATCCAGGCCCACGACTTGTTTTCAGGCCGGGCCATCGACTGGGACGAAGTCGGTGGCTCGCCTGGACTTGTGCAGGCGGTCAGTCGCGAAGATGGATCGGGGACCCGGGACGTCTTCGAGGCCGTGGTGATGGGAAACGACCGGGTGACCCTCACGGCGCTGGTCATGCCCAACAGCCAGGCGGTCGTGGATTACGTAGCGGGTGACCCACAAGCCATCGGCTACGTCTCGATGGGATACCTCGATGGCGAGGTACGGGTGGTGCCAGTCGAAGGGCTCCTGCCCGCGCCCGAAAGCGTGTCACGCGGCGAGTACCACCTCACTCGAGAGTTTGTTATTCTCAGCCGCCCGGGTTCCTCGCCTGAGGCGCAGGCCTTTCTCGACTTTGTGCTCAGCCCGGCAGGACAGGCTATCGTCGCTCAGCGCTACGGACGAGTGCGTTAAGCCAGCGTCTCCGTCCCCGTACACCCCCCTACAATTGCCTTGCCGTCAGGAAAGCGTAAGGTTACACCCTTGACCGATCATACAAACTATGCTAAACTATCTATGTGTATTGATAGTCTAGGTACTTGCGAGGTTTAGGTAAAGAGGAGGAGGGAACAGACGTGAGCAAACTCGATATGCGGACAGGAAGCACAGGGGTGATGGTTCTGCGCCTGCTGGCCGACGAGCCT
>JAUVPY010000043.1 GCA_030598425.1 Anaerolineae bacterium | reverse complement strand
TGCGAGGCACCACTTCCAGATTTTGCAGGTCAAAATCGGGCTGGTAGAAGCGATTGAAGAGCACCAGAGCATCTGCGCCCCCTTCGGCCAGCCGATGAGCCATGTTTGCGGTGGCGCTGAAGTAAGGGCTCAGTTTCATAGCAACCGGGATGGAGACGACCTTCTTTACATCGCGCAGGACGTCCAGATACATCTGCTCCACTTCAGCACCCGTCATGTTGAGGTCGGTCGGGAGGTAATAGACGTTCAACTCCAATGCATCGGCGCCAGCCTCTTCGATTCTGCGGGCGTAATCAATCCATCCACCCGTCGAAACCCCGTTGAGGTTGCCGATGATGGGAATATCCACGGCTTCTTTGGCCTGGCGGATCTGATTCAGATAGTCGTCTGGACCTACCTTGTAGGTCTCCATATCCGGGAAAAAACTCAGGGCTTCGGCAAAGCCTTCGGCCCCGTAACTCAGGTAGTGGTCCAGTTGGTGGCTTTCCAACGTGATTTGTTCCTCAAATAAGGAATACATCACCACGGCGGAAGCGCCTGCATCCTCCATGCGACGAATTTTACTCAAATCCTCAGACAGGGGCGACGCGGACGGCACAATTGGGTTTTTGAGGTCCATGCCCATGTAGGTGGTTGTCAGCTCCATAGCTCATCATCCCTTTCTATAGTACGGCGTGACACCTGCAAGGTGGGACGTGACACGCAACCCGTGTCACGTCCCACGTTATGTGTCCTATTCCATTTTTGCGAGCTGTTCGTACTTCTGCCAGCGCTCGTTGGATGCCTCTTGTGCCAGAACCAAGAGGCGCTCAGCAGCCTCGGGATCAATTTGGGTCAGCATACGATAGCGAGTCTCGTTGTACGCGTAGTCCTTTAGCGAAATCTTTGGCGCTCTGGAATCGAGCTGCAGCGGATTCTTGCCCTCGGCCTTCAGGGCTGGGTCGTAGCGGTAAAGAGGCCAGTAACCAGAATCCGTAGCCAGTTTCTGCTGGTCCATACCCTTGGCCCTATCAATCCCATGAGCGATGCAGTGGCTGTAGGCAATGATCAACGACGGGCCGTCGTGGGCCTCAGCCTCCAGGAACGCTCTGATCGTTTGGGCATCTTTGGCACCCATGGCCACCTGGGCTACGTAGACGCTGCCGTAGGTCATGGCCATCATACCCAGATCCTTCTTGGGGGTGGGCTTGCCGCCGGCAGCGAACTTGGCCACCGCACCGAGCCCCGTGGCCTTGGAGGCTTGACCACCGGTGTTGGAATAGACCTCCGTGTCCAGCACGAGCACGTTGACGTTGCGACCGCTGGCCAGCACGTGATCCAGACCACCGTAGCCGATGTCATAAGCCCAACCATCGCCGCCCAGAATCCACACGCTCTTCTTGACCAACACATCGGCCACGCTGGCCAGTTCTTGGGCAGAAGGATCATCGCTGCCCTCTAACTTGGCTTTCAGCTCCGCCACCCGCTGGCGTTGGGCGTCTATGCCGGCCTCATCGGACTGGTCGGCACCGAGCAGTGCGTCGGCCAACTCAGGGCCGATCTTATCTCGCAAACGCCCCACCAGTTCGCGGGCATATTCACTCTGTTTGTCCAAAGTCAGGCGCATACCCAAGCCAAACTCGGCGTTGTCCTCGAAGAGCGAGTTGCTCCACGTCGGCCCTCGGCCGTGATCGTCGACCGCATAGGGCGTGGTGGGCAAGTTACCGCCATAAATACTGGAACAGCCTGTGGCGTTGGCGATGATGGCGCGATCTCCGAAGAACTGAGTGAGCAATTTGACGTATGGTGTTTCACCGCAACCGGCGCAAGCGCCCGAAAACTCAAAGAGGGGCCGCAGGAGCTGAACATTCTTCACGTTATTGAAGTTCAAGCCATCGTGCCGTGGGAACTCAGGCAGACCCAGGAAAAACTCCCAGTTCTCTCTTTCTTGCTCGCGCAGCGGCAGTTGCGGCTCCATATTGATAGCTTTTCGGCCAACCTGGCTCTTATCCTTGGCCGGGCAAACCTCCACGCACATCGCACACCCCGTACAGTCCTCAACCGCCACCTGCAGGGTAAATTCCCTGTCTTTCAAGTCCTTCCAGCGAGCACCGGTGTGCTTGAAGGTCTCCGGTGCATCAGACAGGGTGCTATCGTCGTAGATCTTGGAGCGGATGACCGCGTGGGGGCAGACCAGCACACATTTGCCACATTGGATACACACATCTGGCTCCCAGACTGGTACCTCGAGGCCGACGTTGCGTTTCTCCCACTGAGTGGTGGCAGTGGGGAAGGTGCCGTCAACCGGCATGGCGCTGACTGGCAGCAGGTCTCCCTCGCCTGCCAAAATCCTGGCCGTCACGTTCCGCACAAATTCTGGCGCTTCGGGTGACACCACTGGCGGCGTCTCGAGGAGGCTGGTCGCCTCGTCAGGGATCTTCACCTCGTGCATATGGGCCACAGCCGCGTCCACAGCCGCGTAGTTCTTCTGCACGACCACTTCGCCCCGCTTTCCGTAGGTCTTCTTGATGGCCTTCTTAATCTCCTCGATAGCTTCGTCCCTGGGTAACACACCGCTGATGGCGAAGAAGCAAGTCTGCATGATGGTGTTGATGCGCACGCCCATGCCAGTCTCCCGGGCCACCTCGTAGGCATCAATCACGTAGAATTTCAGGTTCTTGGCGATTATTTGCCGCTGTACTTGCTGCGGCAGATGATCCCAGACCTCATCTGGTCCATAGGGGCTGTTGAGCAGGAAGGTAGCACCCTTCTCCGCAGGCCCCAACACGTCGTACTGCTCCAGAAAGCCAAATTGGTGCACAGCCACAAAGTTGGCCGTTTGGATCTCGTAGGTGTTGAGGATGGGCCGAGGGCCAAAGCGCAGGTGGGATACGGTGCGCGCGCCGGATTTCTTAGAGTCATAGACAAAATGGCCCTGGGCGTAGTTGGGCGTCTCTTCGCCGATGATCTTGATAGAGTTTTTGTTGGCGCTTACGGTACCGTCGGCACCCAGCCCCCAGAACATCGCACGCACCACGTCATCGGTTTCGATGTCGAACTCGGTATCGTAGTCAAGGCTGGTGTGGGCCACATCGTCGACGATGCCGACGGTGAAGTGGTTCTTGGGCTGATCCACGGTCATCTCGTCGAAGACGGCTTTGACCATGGCCGGCGTGAACTCCTTAGACGAAAGGCCATAGCGGCCACCAATCACACGCGGAAAGTCGGCAAATGGAGCTGTGCCGCTGGCAAAGCCTTCGCTGATAGCCGTCACGATGTCCTGGTACAGGGGTTCCCCTATCGCGCCTGGCTCCTTGGTACGATCCAGGGCGGCGATCACCTTGACGCTGGGCGGCAAGGCGTCCAGGAAATACGAAACTGAGAAGGGGCGAAGTAGGCGCACTTTTAGGACGCCTACCTTCTCGCCCTGGTCTACGAGGTAATCTACGGTTGCCTCGGCAGTCTCACAGCCAGAGCCCATCAGAACGATCACGCGCTCGGCGTCCGGCGCGCCGACATAGTCAAAGAGGTGATACTGTCGGCCTGCCACGCCCGCGAATTTATCCATAGCCTTCTGCACTATCTCAGGGACCGCTGCGTAGTAGGGGTTTACCGTCTCCCGGGCCTGGAAAAAGACGTCTGGGTTTTGGGCCGTGCCTCGGAGGACAGGACGATCTGGTGACATACCTCGTGCACGATGGGCTCGAACCAGGTCGCCATCAATCATGGCGTGCATATCGTCTTCCGTCAGCTTCTCAACCTTCATCACCTCGTGAGAGGTACGGAATCCGTCGAAGATATGCAGGAAGGGCATGCGTGCTTCCAGGGTGCTGGCCTGGGAGATCAGAGCCAGGTCCATCACCTCTTGCGCCGAGTTGGAGAAGAGCATACCCCAGCCAGTTGATCGGGCTGCCATCACATCGCCATGGTCGCAAAAGATGGACAGGGCATGGGTAGACACAGTACGAGCAGAGATATGGAAGACAGTGCTGGTCAACTCGCCGGCTATTTTGTACATATTGGGGATCATTAGCAGCAGGCCCTGGCTGGCGGTAAAGGTGGTGGTTAGGGAACCTGTCTGCAGCGCACCGTGCACGGCACCGGCCGCGCCACCCTCCGATTGCATCTCCATAACCAGTGGGGTTGTGCCCCAGATGTTCGCCTCCCCGCGGGCGCTCCAGGCATCGGCGTGTTCGCCCATAGGCGATGAGGGGGTGATTGGATAAATGGCAATCACCTCGTTGGTTTTGTGGCCAACATAGGCAGCAGCTTCATTGCCGTCTATGGTTACCTGGCTACGTGTCATTATATTTGCCTCCTTAAGAAAGAGATCTTCTTGCACAGAATGAGTTCATCCTTGTGGGGTATCTACCTTGACAATGTCATGTTAGGTCCGAAAACCTTCCCGGAAGCTTAAGGATTGCCGCTAATGTCAGGACCAGCTGAACCTACTGGGCTTTGTGCAAATCATGGTGTCACCGAAGCTTCCGGGAAGGTGAGTCACGCAATACATGACATTGTCGAACTACTCAGCCCACGCTCGGAGAGGGTCTGTGACCCTCGACTTTGCGACAGAAACATCGTTGATTCTGCTATGGCCGCGGTCGCAGACCGCCTTGGAGCACTCGGGCTGAGTAGTTACCTCGGACTTCCAATAAAAAACTGATTTGCTCCCCCGATTCAGCCGTGTTAAAATGAGACGAAGCGATAATTGGGTAAAGGCAGGCTGTAGAAAGATGATGTTTAACTGGAGACATATTGTACTGGCGCTACTTGTTGCGCTGTTGCTCTTTAGTTTGGGGGCAGGAGCCGGCTACGGAGCCCATTGGTACCTTACAAAAAACACGCCCAACACTGAAGAGGCTCAGGAATTCGGTGTTTATTGGGAGGCGTGGCATATCGTCGAAGATAGATTTTACGGCGGCATCCCCGATGGCCCTGCCGCGGTCTATGGCGCGATTCATGGCGCCTTGGGCACCTTGGAGGACCCGTATACCCTCTTTGTAGAGCCGCAGCCTCGGGCTTTGGAAAAAGCGGAACTGGAGGGTCAGTTTGGGGGAATCGGCGCATTTGTGTCCCGGGGACCGGAGGGCGAGGTTATTCTCGCCCCGATGGTCGACTCTCCGGCTGAGCAAGCCGGGGTTCAAGAGGGGGACATTGTAATTCAGGTAGACGATGCGCCTATAACGCCCGAGATGACAACTGATGAGGTCATCTTGCTCATCCGGGGAGAAGTGGATACCCAGGTGACGATCGCCCTGGAGCGGGCGGGGGTAGCCGAGTCGGTTGTTGTGACCATCACTCGCAAGGTCATTGAGACTCCCTCGGTTGAATGGAGGGTTCTGGAGGAGAGCCCGGACACGGGTTACATCCGCATCCGTCTTTTCACCGGGCGAACTGGCCGCGAGTTGGAACGTGCCATTCAGGAGCTGCGGGACGAGGGCGTCACGCGCTTGGTCCTGGATCTACGCGACAATGGCGGTGGCTTGCTGGATGCTGCGGTGGACGTAACCAGCCAATTTTTGCGCGAAGGGGTGGTGCTCTACGAAGATCGGCGCGACCAACCCGAGAAGTTCTACTCGGTTAAGAAGGGCGGATTGGCTCTCGATCTACCGTTGGTGGTGCTGGTGAATGGCGGCACGGCCAGCGCGTCGGAGATCGTGGCTGGTGCGCTGCGGGATTACGAGCGTGGCTCTCTCATCGGAGAGCGGACCTTTGGTAAGGGCTCGGTGCAAATGGTGTATGATCTGTCCGACCAGTCGTCGTTGCACGTGACGGTCGCTCGCTGGCTGACCCCGGACCGGCACCGCATTGATGGGGAAGGACTCATACCCGACGTTGAGGTCATTCCTTCGGAGGAAGAGCGGGCGTCTGGTGCAGATCCCCAGTTGGAACGGGCGGTTGCTCATCTACAAGAACAAGAAGAAGCTATAGGTGCGAAGTGATAGAGAGGTGGGTATAGGGAAATGGGGTATTATGTCAAAGCGATAATCAAGTTGATGATCATGGTGATGTTGGTAGTCGTAGTCGTAGCCGGAGCTTTTGGCGCCGGTTACGCGTCGCGAGCGGGCCAGTCTCCGACCTTGGCGCCATCAGCGGCCACGCTCGTAGAACCCCAATCGCCTCAGATCACCTTCACCGACGAAGACGTGCCCGAAGACTTCGCCGTGTTCTGGGAAGCGTGGGCGTTTGTTGAGGAGGAATTCTACGGCGAGGTACCGAGCGGTGAGGATCGTGTCTATGGCGCAATCCGGGGCATGGTCAATGCCTACGGCGACCAAAACACCGCGTTTATTGACCCGGAACGGGCGGCCATATTCCGGGAGGACGTGAGCGGTAGCTTTGAGGGCATCGGGGCTACCGTGCGCATGGATGAGTTAGGACGGCTGGTCATCGCTGAACCGTTCGTAGGTCGGCCAGCGGCCGAGGCGGGTCTCTTACGTGGTGATATCGTGCTTTCGGTAGATGACGAGTCCCTCCAGGGGCTGAGTCTTTACGAAGCAATTGGTCTCATCCGTGGGCCAGCAGGGACCACCGTGGTGCTGACGGTCTTCCGGGATGGCGTTGATGAGCCTTTTGATGTGCCCATTGAGCGGGCTCGCATCGAGATCGAAGTCGTAGAATCGGAAAGGCTGGAGGGCGACATCGGCTACATCCGCCTCAGCGAGTTTAGCCGGGGATCCACGGGCAAGATGGCCGAAGCCTTTAAAGATCTCGACGAAGAAGCGCCGCTCAAGGGGCTTATCCTTGACTTGCGCGATAATCCCGGCGGATTGCTGGACGAGTCGATCTTCGTCACCAGTCAATTCATCGACGAGGGTGTTATCACCGTCGAGAAACTGAAAGGAGACGAAGAGCAAGTCTTCGAGGCTCAGCCAGGCGGAGTTGCGCTCGAGGTGCCCTTGGTTGTGTTGGTCAATCGGGGAAGCGCCAGTGCATCAGAGATCGTGGCCGGGGCCATTCAGGAGAGTGGCCGGGGCATGGTTTTGGGCGAACAAACCTTTGGCAAGGGGACGGTGCAAATCCCTCACGCCCTCAGCAATGGCTCTGAATTGCGGGTAACCATCGCCGAATGGCTGACGCCCAACAGGAAGCAGATCAATGGCGAAGGCATCGTGCCCGATGTCTACGTGGAGCGCACCCAGGAAGATTTCGTCGAGGGACTCGATCCGCAGTTGGAGCGAGCGATTGAGTATTTCCAGGAGGATAATTGAGCACCACCGCTGTCAGGACGGTCGCCACTAATCGCAAAGCCCGCCACGATTATCATATTGACGATACTTTCGAGGCGGGCATAGCGTTAACCGGCACGGAGATTAAATCCATCCGCGCCGGTCGTGTTAGCCTGCGTGATAGCTATGCCACGGTCAAAGAGGGTGAACTGTGGCTGCTGAATACTCACATCGCCCCCTATCAGCACGGGACGTATGCCAATCACGAGCCGCGCCGGCCGCGTAAGCTGTTGATGCACCGCCGCGAAATCAACCGCATCACCGGCAAGCTGCAAGAAAAAGGCTTTACCCTGGTCCCGCTGCGACTCTACTTGAAGAACAATCTGGCCAAGGTTGAACTGGGGCTGGCCCGAGGCAAGAAACAATATGACAAGCGGGCTGCTTTACGTCAAAGAGAGACGCGCCGTGAGATTGATCGCGCTGTGGCCCGTCACTGGAAAGGGAATTGATGCTCCGACGCATTCTCACCAACCAACAAGAAAAACTTTTGACAGCGGAGCGGGGTTGGCTGAGTGATCTGCGGGTCGCCCTGGCCCGTTTCGAGGTGACGTCCGAGGATCAAGCCACCCTCGATCACTCGATCGCCCAGCTTGATGAGATCTTCTTGCTGGTCGTCGTCGGCGAGTTCAACTCTGGCAAGAGTGTCTTTATCAACGCGCTGCTCGGCCAGCCGGTGCTGGAGGAGGGAGTCACGCCTACCACGACTCGCATCCATTTGCTCAAGCATGGCGCCGCTACTGAGCGCACGGTGGCCGAAGCATCCGTGGACGTCGTTACTGCGCCCGTGGACTTATTGCGTGATATCAACATCGTGGATACCCCTGGCACCAATGCCATACACCGAGAGCACGAGGCCATCACTCAAGATTTTGTCCCTCGCTCTGACATGGTTCTCTTCGTGACCTCTGCCGACCGTCCCTTCACCGAAAGCGAGCGTGCCTTCCTCCAGCGCATCCGCGACTGGGGCAAAAAAGTCGTCATCGTCGTCAACAAGATCGACATCCTGGAGTCACCTGAAGATGTAGCTCGAATCGAAACCTTCATCGCCGACAATGCCCGCACTTTGCTCGGCTTTACGCCTGACGTTTTCCCCGTCTCGGCCCGTCAGGCCCTTCGAGCCAAGACCGGTAGCGATGGGCGTGACTTGCTGACCGCCAGCCGCTTCGAGGCGTTGGAACGCTACATAGTTGCCACCTTGGACGAAACCGAGCGCATCCGCCTCAAGCTGCTCAATCCTTTGGGCGTGGGAGCCCACCTGGTGGACAAGTACATCTCGGCCATCGATGGGCGGCTCGAGTCGCTGAAGGACGACTTCGCCAGCATGGACGACATTGAGGGGCAATTGGCTATCTACAAGGAAGATATGGCGCGCGAATTTAACTTCCGTCTGGCTGATGTGGAGAACGTGTTGCACGAGTTTGAAAGCCGGGGGATGGAGTTCTTCGATGAGACGATGCGGCTGGTGCGTGTCTTCGACCTGGTCAACAAATCCAAGCTTAAGGCCGACTTTGAGCGGAAGGTAGTTGCCGACGCGCCCCAGGTTATTGAGCAGCGTGTGAACGAAATCATCGATTGGATGGTGGCTAGCGACTTGCGCCAGTGGCAGGCGGTGATGGACCACCTCTCAGGCCGCCGGGCCGAGCACGCTGACCGCATTGTCGGCCAAGTGGGGGGGAGTTTTGAATACGACCGGACTCGTCTGCTGGACACTGTAGGACGCGCTGCCCACCGCGCTGTTGAGAGCTACGACAAGGAGATCGAGGCGGATCGAATGGCCGAGTCGGTGCGGATGGCGGTGGCTGGCACCGCCTTGGTCGAAGTCAGCGCCATTGGCCTGGGAACGATCGTCGCCATTGTCGCTACCACCGCCTTGGCCGACGTGACCGGCCTTCTGGCTGCTGGTGCGGTAGCCGTGTTGGGGCTGTTTGTCATTCCCGCCCGCCGGCGTGAGGCCAAAAAAGAACTGCGTGACAAGCTCAGCGCTATGCGTGAACAACTGATGAGCGCCCTCAGCGGCCAGTTTGAACGTGAATTAGAGCGCAGTCTGCACCGCATCAACGAATCTGTTGCCCCCTCTACGCGCTTCATTCGCGCTGAGCGTGACCGCCTGACCGAAACTCGCGACGAATTGACCCGCATCCAGGAGGGATTGGCCCGGCTGAAGGCTCAGATCGAGAGTTTGTAGCCTGTAGCCGCAACGCACTTGCTTCGCAAAGCGCGTTGCACCTACAAGACAATTGAGTCTTAAGGCAGCTATGATGTCTCAATCACCCGACTTGGTCGCTACACTCCGCCAACACTTTGGCTTCGACTCCTTCCGCCCTGGTCAGAAGGAGGCCATCCAGCAGGTGCTCACCGGCCAGCATACGCTGTTGGTAATGCCCACCGGCGCTGGTAAGTCACTGGCCTACCAACTCCCCGCTTTGCTCCTGCCCGGCCTGACCCTGGTTATTTCCCCGCTCATCGCCCTGATGAAGGATCAAGTGGATGCCTTGCTCGACGCCGAGTTGCCCGCTACTTACATCAATAGCAGCCTGCCTTCTGGTGAGCAGAACCGCCGCCTGCGGGCGATGCGCGAAGGACACGTCAAGCTGATCTACATCGCGCCTGAACGTTTGCGCTCCAACCAGTTTATCCGGGCGCTGGCCAACGTCCCGGTCAGCCTGCTGGCCGTGGACGAGGCGCACTGTGTCTCCCAATGGGGCCACGACTTTCGCCCTGACTATCTGAAAATCCGCCCTGCCTGGGAAGGGCTGGGCCGTCCGCCATTGCTGGCGACCACGGCCACCGCCACCCCCCAGGTGCGGTCCGACCTTCTCAAACTGCTTGGGCCAGCCGACGCTGAGCGCATCGTCACCGGATTCAATCGCCCCAACCTCACGTTTGGAGTGCACTACGCAGCTTCGGACGAAGCCAAGTTTCGAACCCTGCGCCAGTTGCTCCTTGATCCCCCGCTAGATCCTCGCGGGCGCGCGAAGGAGGGCGAGGAGGGTATCGGGTCTGGCAGCATCATTGTCTACGTCGGCACCCGACGTTCGGCTGAAGAGGTGGCAGCTTACGTCCGCGACGTGGTCGGCCTGCGCGCCGAGGCCTATCACGCCGGTCTTGATTCTGACACCCGCTATCGCGTGCAAGACGCTTTTATGAGTGACCGTTTGCGCGTCGTCGTCGCCACCAACGCCTTCGGGATGGGAGTGGACAAGCCGGACATTCGGGCGGTG
>JAUVPY010000279.1 GCA_030598425.1 Anaerolineae bacterium | reverse complement strand
GCAACGCACTTGTAGCCGACCGTCCGACTTCTAATCACGCTTCGGGGTATGAGTCCCTGTCGTCTTTAACACGCGGCAAAAGTGCGTTGCACCGCAGCGGTTTTTTCACGGCCGGCGGGGCCTTCAACAAGCCGTGGGCTCCGGCTGTTGGCTCTCGTGGACTAGCCCCCACCCTTCGCGAGCGGGGACGAACTCAGCCCGCACCATTTCGAAGACGTCCAGGATCTCATCGGCGATGTATGTCCACGAATAGCGTTCGGCCCAGCGAATAGCTTGTTCGCCCAGATGATCGCGCAGGCCAGAGTGTCTAAGAAGAAGCGCGATCTTATCAGCCAATGCGTCCGGATCTTGACCCGGGACCAGGTAGCCGTTGAAGCCGTCCTCTATGCTGAATGAAAGCCCGCCCACGTCAGAACCGATGACGGGCGTGCCACACGCCATGGCCTCCAGGGCAACCATGCCAAACGATTCGTAATGCGAGGGCATCACCACCATTTCGGCTGCCGAGTAGTAGTAGACCAGCGTATCCTGACTCTTAGCCCCCAGAAATGTCACCAGCTCGCCAATGCCCAACTCGGCACGCAATTGCTTTAGCCTTTCAAACTCCCTCCGCTCCAACTGAGAGTCGGGATCCGGGTCGCCGCCGATGATGGTGAGCCAAAGGCTCTCTCCAAAGTCAGGATATTGATGAATGACCCGCTTCATGGCCCGTATCAGCGTATCAATGCCTTTAAGGGGCTGGATGCGACCCACGAAGAGGATCATTCTACGATCGGGAGGGATGCCGATCCGCTTTTTGGCCTCGGCACGGGGGATAGGGCGGAACAAACTCAGATCAACGCCAGCCGGTACGACGGAGATCTTGTCGGCGTCAGCGCCGTAGAGCCAGCTCATCTGCCCTTTCTCCAGGGGCGTGGCAGCGACCAATCGATCGGCGAAGCGCATAACATGCCCTTCGACCTCTATACGTCGCGCACTCTCCCGTTCTTCCGGTGTTTGCGCCACGCGATTCTTCATTTCTCCAAGCGTGTGGAACATTTGGATGACCGGCACACACCACGTAGCGCGCAGATTGAGGCTAGCCCAGCCCGAAAGCCAGTAGTGACTGTGGATCAGATCATATCCGATGTTCTCGCGCGCGACGAAGTTCTGTACACGTTGAACAAATTCAGGGAGAAAATCGAAGACGAGATTCTTGTTGTAGGGCCGCTCGGGGCCGGCCGGGATATGGATGACACGCCCCAATTCTCCCAAATGGCCCGTGCTTATGCGTGGGATGGTGGAGCTCTGCGAACGGGTATAAACGTCAACCGCAATGCCCCGCCGGCTGAGTTCACGCGATAGGTCTCGCACGTAAACGTTCATCCCGCCCGTCTCTTTGCCTCCCAGAGTTGCCAACGGGCAAGTATGAACACTTAGCATAGCAATTCGTCGAATCATGGGCAGACCATTACCCGGCGTATCACAAGTAGATGGGGCCGAATGTAACACCGCGACGACGCAGGAATTGAGGATCTCATCTATTTGGGTTCAAGGAGCCAAGCCCTAGGGGGCCTTTGCACATCAGATTTCCTTTGTGAGGGGACACAGAAAGATCAGGTTGTATTCAAAAGATTATATATGTACCGACCAATGGGAGCAAATGACTAGGTCCAAACTACTTGCCATAAGACGACAAAGGTGTTATAATATATGTCAAGTTAGTATGTCAAGTCAGGAAAGATGGCTGGGGATGCTAGATCGCCTGAACGATCAATTTCGGGATGTGTCGATCAATGACTGGAAGTTAATCATAAGTCTGCTGATCGTAGCCAATAGTGTGGCTATCGCCAGTCTGGGTTGGCTGGTGGCCAGTCGAAGGGCTCCGGGGCGGCCTTCCCTGGAGGCACGTGTGATGGCGCAAGTGCCACCCACGCGCACCCCATTGCCCACCTTTACCAGCACCCCCACACCGCCGCCTAGCCCCAGCCCGACCAACACGCTAGTACCGACCTTTACACCCACGCCGACCGATACGCCTACCATCACCCCCACGCCGACCGATATACCCACCAACACGCCACAGCCCACTGTCGTCCAAGGTCCAGCCGCTACTTCTACACCCATCCCCACGCCCACGCCCGACGTGGACTTCGTGGTGAGCGTGCGTCAGATGACGGCGTGTGAGAACGAAGGTAAGCATCACCTGTTCATATACGTAAAGGACACCAACGGCCAGGGAATGCCTGGGGTTCGCCTACGTGTTTCCTGGGATGGCGGCGAAGCCCCGATGATGACGGGTGATAAGGTTCACATAGATCCTGGCTTTGTCGACTTCGCGATGTTCAAGGGTGCCTACTCAGTGCAGGTACTTGGCTACTCAAGTCAGATCGCCGGGCCGATTACGCCCGATATCCCGCGTGACGAGCTGTGCGAGGAGACCGGTAACGCGGTGGCTAATTCTCTGTTCCACTACTCTTACGAGATCATATTTCAGAAGGTGCGGTAGCGCTGTATGCCTGATTTCAAGCCCTGGCAATGGGCAACGCTTCTCGGGCTGTTAGTCGCGTTAAATTTTGTCGTCATCGGGGGGTTGATCTTCGTCATCGCCACCTATGATCTGTGGGCCAACCCCACCTATCTGGGCGCCGAGCCCACCGTGCCACCCTGGGCCACGCCGACTGCCACCAAGCGTCCCACTTTCACACCCACCTACACGCCCGAGACGTGGCCCACAGCTACGGTCACCCGGACGCCTACGCGCACGCCTACGCCGACGGCCACCTGGACCCCGTTGCCCACCCGCACACCGTGGTGGACGGAAACGCCAGCGTCTGACCGGCCGCCAACCGGCACGCCCTCACCCACGCACACGCTGGCGCCCGCCTCGCCTACCAATACACCAACGTCGACTCCGTCACCATCGGCGACTCACACGCGGGTGCCGCCCACCTACACGCGGGCGCCTACTTCCACGCCGTCGCCTTCAATCACCCCGCTTCCTACCCAGACCCAAACACCCAGGAGCCGGCCTTCAGCGACGGCCATACCCACGTCTACTTTCAGCCCTTCACCGACTCGCACGCCCTCTCCCACAGTGACTGGCACGCCAACGCCAACGGCGAGGCCCAGCCTGACCCAGACGCCGACGGCGTCGCCCAGCCCGACCCAGACCATCACCAGCCCGTCGGGTGGGGACTCCGAGGGTCACCCAGCGGAAGCTGCCGCCCTGACCAGCAACGACATCAGCCTGACGTGGGAGCCCCTCACCGATGCTGATGCGTACCGGATCTACAGCGACATGGGCACCGGCTACGGCGTGTACGTGTATAAGGCCGAGACCACAGGTCACGAACTAAACGACACCAATCTACGCTCCGGCCTGCGTTACCGTTACCGCGTCGGGGCTGTCACCTCAAGCGGCGAAACGGCGGTCGCCTGGTCCCAGGCCGTCACACCCTATCGCCTCGAGATGCAGGCCAGGAGCCGCTCTGATTCTGAAGCGGGCGGAGGTAGCGGGGCAGCCCAGCCAGTCCGCTCCTCGGTCCGCGTTACGCCGGCGCCTACCCCCCTGCCACCCGACACCATCATCCTGGGCTTGCTGAGCGCCACCGACTATGCTGATGAGATAGACCATACCCTGACCATCGTGGGTGAGGTACGTAACGACTCTCACCTCGACGTAGGAGAGACGACTGTTTCAGCCACCTTCTACGGAACCGACGGGCAGGTGATCGGCGAGGCCAGCGGTTCAACTATGCTCCACGCGCTGGCACCGGGCGTCCGCTCTCCCTTTGTGATCACCCTGCCCCAACCGGCGGGTCTGGCGAACTATAGCCTGCGTGCTACCGGTCGTCCTAATACCCTCGCCGCGACCGACACAGAGCTAAATGTGATAAACACCCGTCGCTTTGAGGACACCACTGGTTTCTACCACATAGCCGGCGTCGTCGAAAACCGGGGCGAGAGACGGGTCGAAGGCGCCCGGGTGATCGTTACCCTCTACGACCGGGGCGGACGAGTCGTCAACGTGGGATTCGCCTATCCGCAACCTTCGTCCCTACCCCCAAAGGATCGTGCCGATTTCGACATCGCCTTTACCTATTACCCCAAGGTCTTCAGCCACCTGGCTATCGCCATCGAGGATTAGGCCCAATAATCCCCTTCCACTGACGTCAGACCGCAAGTTTCGATAAATCACGAGTTTGATGGTATAATTGCCCATCAGGACAAATTATCCATGACATTGCGGGCGATTCTTCAAAATAGGCCAGATATTCTTGACCCGTTGGTCGATCACTGGCAACGAGTGACCGACGGGCAGCTCTTGGCGGTAGACGAGGAAGGGGAGTGGGTAGCGGGGGACCGACCCTTTACCCATCTCGATAACGGGGTGCTGCCTGAAGACTGGAGGGAGTGGCTTTCGCAGGAGAGCTCCAGCCCTCAACCGATTGCGGTTGAGGGACAGCCAATCCAGATAGCGCCCCTTAGCATCCAGCGGGTGCCGGTTGGTTATTTGGTGACCGTGGGTGAAGCATCCCCTGCCCTGGTGCGCTGGAGCGCCGACACGCTAGAGGCATTGCTCACCTCCGAACAGTCGCTCCAGGGTATGACCGACGAACTGATCAGCGCCTGGGACCAGCTTGAGCTGGTTTTTCGTGTCACCCAGACTCTGGCGTCAACCTCTGACCTGATCTCCGTGCTACGTTCGGTCCTGGCCGAGGTCCAACAAGTTCTCAAAGCCAGCGAAGGCTTTTTGGTTATAGATCAAGATGATGTCCTAAGCCACATATCGGTTGGTGGCGATGACCGCCTCTCTCCACAGCGACG
>JAUVPY010000199.1 GCA_030598425.1 Anaerolineae bacterium | reverse complement strand
TTGGCCGCCGGTGGGCCCATCGTGCCGCCTGAATTAAAGAACATGCTTCTAATTCCCCTGGCTCCCCACCTGAGCCTGGAGCGGGCTATTGTGTTGTCCAAGGGGAGTATGGTGCGCATTGTGGTGCGCACCGATCACACGGCTATTCTCACCGTGGATGGCCAATCTGAGGTCGAACTGGCCGACGGGGACTGGGTCCAGGTCGTCGCCAGCCCTCACGTTGGCCGCTTTATCCGCCTGCAAGACCGGGCCTACTTCTATCGTACCTTGATGCAACGCCTGGGCTTGCCCACATCAGAACCGGAAGATGCCTAAGATGAGCGAAACGCCCCATACCCATACCGATGAGGAACACGCACACACCGTCGAAGAAGGTGAAACCGTCATCGTCTGCTATCGCCACCCCGATACGGAGACCAGCCTGCGCTGCAATCGCTGCGGCAAGCCCATCTGCACCAAATGTGCCGAACTTACCCCGGTTGGCTACCGTTGCCCCGACTGCGTGCGCGAACAGCAAGATAAATTCTACACGGGTGGCAATCTGGACTACGTCATCGCTGTGGTCGTTGCCTTACCCCTGTCTTTTATTGCGGGAGCTGTTTTCACCTTCATCATCGCCGGCCTCGGCTTCTTCTCGTGGATCATCAGCTTTTTCGCCGCCCCGTTCACCGGTGGTCTTATTGCAGAAGCAGTACGTCGTGCCGTAGGCCGGCGCCGATCGCGCTACCTGAGCACGGTGGTAGCCGCCTGCCTGGTGCTGGGCGTGGCTCCCTTCATCCTGTTCATGCTGATCAACGGTAACTTGTACGGCCTCATCCCCCCCGGTATCCTCCTCTTTTTCGGTGTGGGAACCATCGTCGCCCGGCTGCGTTAAGATATTGACACAAATGTTCTATCGTGTTATACTGTGGCTACAATTATGGTCACTCTATCGAAACGGAGCGTGTCATGCCTCAAGTTGGCGTTCGAGAGTTGAAGAACCGTACCAGCGAGATAATGCGCGCAGTGCGCGAGGAAAAAGCCGAATACATCATCACTTACCAAGGCAAACCAGTTGGCCTGTTGCTGCCGCTTGACGAGGAAGACTGGGAAGATTATCTTCTTGCGAACCACCCACACTTCGCAGAAATTCGAGAACGCGCCAAGGAAGCCATCGACAGCGGCCAATTCTTCACCGATGAGCAGCTTCGCGAGCTGTTGTCTGCAGATGATTGACCGGAGACCGTGCAGTGCCCCCCTATCAATTAAGAGTTGCAGGTGACGTCTACAAACAACTCAAGAGGCTGACCCCTGTCGAGCGAAAACGTGTCATTCCTGCCATATTGGCCCTGGAGGAGAATCCCTTTCCGCCCGGCAAGAAGTCGAGGAGACTGAAGGCAACCGAGGCGAACCTTGTTCGGCTGCGCGTCGGAGATTATCGAGTTGTCTACGAGGTAATGGAAGACACGGTGAATGTCTTGACTATTGTGCATCGGCGAGACCTCGAGCGTTGGCTAAGGCAGCGATAGATATGGTGATCCGAGAGTAGCTTGTGCTGACCGAACTGACAATCACGAACTTCGCCATTATTGACGAGCTGCACCTGCGTTTTACTTCCGGCTTCAACGTGTTGACGGGCGAGACGGGCACCGGCAAGTCCATCATCATCGATACCGTGAGCCTGCTGTTGGGCGAGCGCGCCGACACCACCCTCATCCGCGCCGGCGCCGACCGGGCCCAGGTGGAAGGCATCTTTCGCCTGGACGCCGGTTTGCATGCCCAGATTAACCTCATACTGGAACGTGAGGGATTAGAGAGCGACACACCTGACACCCTCGTCCTGGGGCGCGAAATTCGCGCCACCGGACGCAACTACTGCCGGGTCAATGGCCGCACCGTCAATCTGTCGTTGCTGGAGGAGATTGGACTACCCCTGGTGGACATCCACGGCCAGAGCGAGCACCTGAGTCTGCTGCGGGTTCGGGCCCACCAGCGCTTCCTGGACAGCTTCGGCGGCCTGGACGCGCAGCGTCAGGCGTTGGCACAGGAAGCGCGAAAACTCCAGGCCGTCCGCCAGGAATTGGCCGGCTTGCTGCGCGATGAGCAGGAGTTGGCGCGTCGGGTGGACCAACTCACCTATCAGGCCCAGGAAATTGAGGCTGCGCGGCTTCAGCCGCGTGAAGAGGAGGATTTGAGCGCCGAACGGGTTCGCCTGGCAAACGCGGAGCAGCTCAACCAACTGGCGGGTGATGCCTATACTGCCCTCTTCGAGGGGAGCGAAGAACAGTTGCCGGCGGCCGATCTGCTGGGCCAGGCAGTACGCGCCCTGAACCAATTGGCTAAGATTGATCCCAGCCTGCAAGAGCAAGAAGGGCTGGCCGAATCGTTGGCCATCCAGACCGACGAGTTAGCCCGCACCCTGCACGATTATCAGGAGAGCGTCGAGTTTAGCCCGGCGCGGCTGGCCCAGGTGGAAGAACGCCTCAGCCTGATTTATGGTCTCAAACGCAAATACGGCCACTCCATCAAGGAGGTGCTGGCCTTCGGCGAGCGGGCTCAGGCCGAACTAGAGAGCATCACCCACGGCGAAGAGCGGATCGAGGAACTGCGTGAGGAGGAGGAGCGACTGAGGCACATCGTTGGCGGTATGGCGGCCGATCTGTCTCAGGCGCGGCGGGAGGCCGGCGAGCAGTTGGCCGCCGAGGTCGAGACGCAACTGGGGGATCTCAGTATGGAGGGAACTCGCTTCGCCGCTGACCTGGCCTGGACCGAAGACCCCGACGGCGTGTACGTTGGCGAGCAAACCCTGGCCTGCGACGAACGAGGTATCGATCGCATCGAGTTCCTCATCGCTCCCAACGTCGGCGAGGGCCTCAAGCCGCTGGTCAAGGTTGCTTCCGGCGGTGAAACCAGCCGGCTGATGCTGGCGCTCAAGACAGTTTTATCGGCTGCCGATGAGACCCCCACCCTCATTTTCGACGAGATTGATCAGGGCATCGGCGGGCGCGTGGGAAGCGTCGTAGGGCGCAAGCTTTGGGGCCTCACCCAGGCGGATAGCTTGCAGCACCAGGTCTTATGCGTCACCCACCTGCCTCAAATTGCTGGCTATGCCGACAGCCACTTTCACGTGGAGAAAGGTGTCAGTCGACAGCGAACCACCACCCGCGTGCGTGTTCTGGAAAAGACCGATCGCGTGGAGGAGTTGGCCGTGATGCTGGGAACCCCCAGCGATGGCACCCGGCGCAGCGCACAGGAGATCTTAGAGGAAGCGGCAACGGTCAGATCAGGATAAGGCCTCAAGATTTTCGAATACCCTGGAGGTCTACTAAGATCTGGGAAGAAAAGCTCCCAAATTCCTATTGACAGGAACCCGCATATGTGCTAGACTATCCCAACACAAGCAAAAGCGTTGACCGGGACGAGTAGGTGGCGTGAACGCGTCAGAGAGGGCGAGTCGGTGGCTGGAAACTCGCCTCGCAGAAACCCATTGAAAACCCCCCGCGAGCGGGCCTCGGAACGCGGATCCGGCATTCCAGGCCTCCGAGGTTCTGAATACCTCGGAGGTCTTGCCAAGTCAGTATGAGGTCACGGTTGACCCCGTTACACGTCACAAGAGATGAACGTGGTCGAAGGAGCGCTGCGTTCAATCTGGGTGGAACCGCGTGAAATCTGCCTCTCGCCCCAGTGGGTGCGAGGCTTTTTTGTTACCTGACAAGACTGGAGGAACTGGAATCATGGCTGTGAAATACGAAGAAAGCGAACTTTACAAGATCCGTCACTCCGCCGCCCACGTGATGGCGCAGGCCGTGCTGGAGATGTTCCCTGACGGGAAGATCGCCATCGGCCCGCCCATTGAAGACGGCTTCTATTACGACTTTGACCTACCCCGGCCCCTCACCCCCGAAGACCTGGAGGCATTGGAGCGCCGCATGCGGGAGATCATCGGCGGCGACTACGAATTCGCGCGGCGTGAGCTGTCGGCCGACGAGGCGCAGGAGCTGTTTGCCGGCCAGGATTACAAGTTGGAACTCATCGAAGGCCTGGAAGAGGGCCTGGATGAATATGGCATGTCGAAAGTGGAGAAACCGGTCATCACCACCTACCGCCACGATGCCTTTGAGGATCTGTGCCGCGGGCCGCACGTCGAGCGCACGGGCCAGCTCAATCCCGATGCTGTCAAGCTGATGCACGTATCCGGCGCCTACTGGCGAGGCGATGAGCGCAACCCGATGCTCCAGCGCATCTATGGCACGGCCTGGGAAACGTCGGAACAATTGGAGGAATACCAAGCCCGGCTGGCCGAAGCCGAGAAGCGCGATCACCGCAAACTGGGCGCGCAACTCGATCTGTTTAGCGTCCAGCCCGAACAAATGGGGGCCGGGCTGATTCTCTGGCACCCCAAGGGCGGGCTCATCCGGTACATCGCCGAGAACTTCTGCATGGAGGAGCACCTGGCTCACGGCTATGACCTGGTCTATTCACCTCACATCGGCAAAAGCACCCTGTGGGAGACCAGTGGCCATCTGGAGTTCTTCGAGGAATATATGTACGCGCCGATGGATATCGATGGGCAGGAATATTATCTGAAACCGATGAACTGTCCCTTCCACATCCTGATGTACAATAACTCGCTGCGCAGCTACCGTGACCTGCCCGTCCGCTTGGCTGAGTGGGGGACCGTTTATCGTTACGAGCGAGGCGGCGTGTTGCACGGGCTGCTGCGGGTACGGGGATTTACCCAAGATGACGCCCACCACTTCTGCCGCGCCGACCAGATGCCGGAAGAAATCGACTTCACACTCAACTTCTGTCTGCACATCTTACGCTCTTTCGGATTCACCGAGTTTAACGCTTACCTCAGCACCCGACCCGAAGAAAAGGCGGCCGGCGATCCGGCCCTGTGGCGCGACGCCGAAGCGGCCCTGGAAGCCGCCCTCAAACGAACAGACATCCCTTATGTGATCGACGAGGGAGGTGGTGCCTTCTACGGCCCCAAGATTGATCTAAAGATCAATGACGCCATCGGTCGCGAGTGGCAACTGTCTACCATTCAGTTCGACTTCAATCTGCCCGAGCGCTTCGACCTGACCTACGTGGGCGAAGACGGCCAGGAGCACCGGCCTTTTATGATCCACCGGGCCCTACTGGGCAGCATGGAGCGCTTCTTCGGCGTGCTCATCGAGCACTTCGGCGGCGCGTTCCCGGTGTGGCTGGCACCGGTGCAAGCAATGCTGATTCCCATCGCCGACCGGCACGTGGCCTACGCGGAGGGCGTCGCTGACCGTCTTGGCGAGGCCGGCCTGCGTGTCGAGGTAGACGAAAGCAGCGACCGAATGGGAAACAAGATCCGCAAGGCCCAGGAACAGAAAATCCCGTATATGCTCGTGGTTGGCGACAAAGAAATCGAGGCGGAGGCCGTGGCTGTGCGGTTGCGCACCAATGAAAACCTGGGCCCCAAACCTGTGGATGAGTTCATCAGTATAGCCCAAGCAGCAGTCGCGGAGAAACGCGACCTATAGGAAATCCCGTCACCTCGTTACCCTACACCAACCATGTGCTTTCAGGAAAAAGTGGCTACACTAGCATCCCGAGTAGGCTGGAGCATAGCGGAAGCCGTATCGAGGGGTGCGGGTTTGGGGGACTCCCTGCAATTGCCGCACCCCTCGACACTTGCACCTGTGCAGTGCAGGTGTACGGCCTCCATTGCATTTCGGCCTACTCGGGATGCTGGCGAGACATCTTTTGAGGTTCTCATGACGGGTGTAGGGTAGCGAGAAGGTTTTTGAAACGCGATCTGTTTGTCAGGTCGTTGCGCACACTGTGAAAAAAGTGCGTTGCACCTGGCTTGCCTGAGCCAACCGTCGTCGCGAATCCGGTTC
>JAUVPY010000217.1 GCA_030598425.1 Anaerolineae bacterium | reverse complement strand
GCTCTTTGGGAAGTTCCGCAAGAGCGGGGCGAGGCAAAGAGCCGGTCACCTGCAAAACTCGCACTCGGGTATGTAATGTATTGAGAGTTTGATGCGTCTAGAAAGTGTAGATCATCTCGTGCCGAGCCAACGGCGACTTGGCTACACTTTTGAGCCACCTCAGATCACATAATTGGTGGATTGGACTTATGACACGCTATATTATTCGACGCGCAATTCAATCGTTCTTTTTGTTGTGGGTAACCACCTTGATCGGATTTACCGTATATCAGGCCGCACCTGGTGGCCCCATTCAGTTCCTCGACGACGACCCCACCTCCACCGCTGCCGATAGCAACCGCTTGCTGCGCTTGTACGGCCTGGATCGACCCGTCCCGGTGCAATATGTAGCCTGGTTGGCCGGTGAGGACTGGCTCCCCGAGGATCCCTCCTGGCGGAGCGGCCGCTGCCTGAGCGATCCTGAACGTTGTGGACGGGGGATCGTTCGGCTGGATTTTGGTCGCTCGTTTTTCTTCAAAGGACGGCCGGTGATTGAGGTCATTGCTGAACGTATTCCGGCAACCTTCCTGTTGGGGTTTTCCAGCCTGGTTATCAGCGTCCTGATCGGTGTGCCGCTGGGTATCTTCGCCGCGCTCAATCGTGGCAAAATGCCAGACCACATCGTTCGGCTTTCCACCGTTATGGTCAACACGGTGCCTCACTGGTGGTTGGGGTTGCTACTGCTCATATTCCTGGGAGGTTTCCTGAACCTGGTGCCCTTGAGCGGCATGCAAACCGTGGGTGATGGCTCTGTCACGGATCGTTTACACCACCTCATCCTGCCGGCCACCGTGGGAGCCATCGGCGGCCTGATTGGCTTCTCGCGCATCCTGCGCTTTGAGATGTTGGAAGTGCTCAACCTTGATTACGTCAGGACGGCCCGCGCCAAGGGTTTAAAAGAACGTGCGGTCGTGTACCGTCACGTGCTGCGCAATGCAATCATGCCCTTTGTCACCGGTTTGAGTGGAATTTTCCTGCTGATACTTTCCGGCTCCGTGCTGTTCGAGACCGTCTTCTCGTGGCCGGGCATGGGCCGGCTGTTTATCACCTCCGTTAATGCCCGTGACTTTCCGGTGATGATGGCGCTCTTCGTCATCGGCTCGTTCCTGGGCATCCTGGGAATCCTGATGGTTGATATTCTGTATAGCTTTGTCGATCCGAGAGTGAAGTATGATGTAGCCAGGTAGAAGGTAACAAGTAACAGGTAACAACTCACCGGTATCCGTTATCTGCCACCCGTTACTTGGAAACTAATTCCTGATGCCTGATATCTGATACCCGGTTACCGGTTACCTGCTACCTGCTACCTGCTGTCTGGTGTTTGAACTATGGCCGAACGTACATTTAGCTTTCCAATGCCGTTACGTAGATCCAAGGAAAAAGTGGAAGTCAAAGAGCAGACCTATTGGGGCGCCGTCCGGTCCAAGCTGCTGCGCGATAAGATTACAATGGCAGCTATGGTGCTAGGGATATTCATGATCACCATTACCGTGACCGCGCCCTGGATCGCTGCCAATGTCCTGGGGTTTGATCCCCTGGATACCAATCTGCGCCAACGCAACGAGCCACCCACCTGGGCGGAGACAGCCTGGCCAAAGTTCCAGGCATTTTCCCAAACGTGCCAAGGCGGTGGCTGTGATTGGTCGCTCTGGCCACAGATGATTGCCGACTCGGCGGTGGGCGTGCGTGAATGCTTGAGCGCTGGTCTGGGCGGTTGTCATTGGATGGGGACCGACAACGCAGGACGAGACGTGTTCACCCGAGCCATTTATGGCGGCCGGATTTCGCTGCGAATTGGGGCTTACGTCGCCGGGGTCCAGATGACGCTGGGTGTAATCCTGGGGCTGTTCAGCGGTTACTACGCAGCCACCTGGGTGGATGACATTATCAATGGGGTCATCATGACGTTGGGCAGCATCCCCCTCCTATTTCTCCTGATCATCTTGGCCGGCACGTTTTCCATCTTCCGCACGCCGGAGGGGCTGGCACTTATGCTGGGCATCTTTGGCTGGATGGGATTATCGCGATTGTTGCGTGGCCAGATCTTCTCGGTTCGCGAGCGGGAATACATTCACGCCAGCCGGGCAGTGGGTGCCTCCACCTGGCGTGTCTTGTTCCGGCACATTATGCCCAATGTCTCCTCGATTATTATCGTGATTGCCGTCTTTGACATCGCGGGCGCCATTATCGCCGAAGCCGGGTTGAGCTTCCTGGGCGTTGGCATTGGACCCCCGCTGCCTAGCTGGGGCAATATGCTACAAGGCTCTCTGGGCAACTTTACCAATGCGCCTTGGCTGGTATTGGCTCCTGGTATATTTATCTTCTTGACCACCCTCGCCATCTTCCTGATCGGCGATGGCCTGCGCGACGCGCTGGACCCGTGGGTGAAGAATCATCAATAACATCCTGAGCGTATAGAAGCGTGACCGGCACTCAGAATCCAGAGTGCCGGTTGTTTTATGCCCCGCTCCTCGAATCATTCCCAGAGAAATCAGAAGCCTCGCGTCTCCCCAGCGCAAACCCACTCCAGTTCATTGAACGTGAGCCGCATATGTCCATCTTGGTCAATGAAACGCTCAGTGCTGTCCACCGGGAAGCAGATCAGATCAACCGCTGCCGAGCGGCGCAGACCCCCTAGCGCGCCGTTTACCGGATCCACGTACGGGTCGAGGCAGGTGGACCATTTGGCGACTTCGATGTGGGTGTCTCGGTAGCGACGCAACATGGAAGCCCGAGGTAACTGCCCTGACAATATCATGTTCCACGCAGCCCGCTTCCCCCAAGCTTCCCAGCGGGTCACGGACCTGCTGGGAGCGGAACATGTCGTTGTCAACAAACTACTCAGGCAGGATCGGGTTGCGTTGCACCTCTTTGGAAATTGAGTTACACTAAGGCCGAATGGAGGAGGCCAACCATAAAAAAGCTGATGCTAATGTGTGCTGTGCTAGCCCTCTCGCAGTGTCTCTACGCCTGCTCCCCGGCCCCGGAGGATGTCTCCGTGGATGTGTCCTGTGATGAATTCTACGAGTCTCAGCATATCCGCCGAGAGGTGGAAGTCCCTGTGGATGCCGCGTTCAAGGCGGTCTTGTGCTCCAACCCCACGACCGGCTTTCAGTGGGAGGAGGCACGAATCAGTGATCCGACCGTGTTGGAACAAGTGGCCCACGAATTTGTCTCTCCTGAAAGCGAGCCGCCACCTCCACCCGGAGCGCCTGGTCAGGACGTGTGGACTTTTAAGGCGCTCAAGGCGGGTGAAAGCACCATATCTGTGGACTATAGCCGGCCTTGGGAAGGTGGTGAGAAGGGCGAGTGGACGTTCGTCTTGAACGCCGTTGTTGAATAAGGAGTATTTGGTATGGGAGCCTTGCCCGAAAATGAAGAGAGGAGCGAGCCGAGCGATTCTGCAATCGAAGTCGCCATTGGGGCCCACGTCGAGATTGAACTGATTGTCGAGTCGGGTGAGAATGAACGGCTGGCCTTCGATGTAGTGCCTGACGCTGAGGCGGATTTCTCCGCCGGGTTCCTGGGGGTAGGGACCCCCCTGGGCCGGGCGATAATGGGCCAGCGCGCGGGGAGCATAGTGCCCTACCAGGTGGGGGACATCGCGCAGGTGAAGATCCTGACGGTGGCAGGCAGCAGCCGGGCCCCAACCGATGACGTAGCGGCGGACCGGCAGGCGGTGATTCAGCGGGCCATCAGCAAGTCAGACTTGGCTGATGCGGTGCGCTTTGCGCTGACCGTGGATCAAAAATGGGGGGACACCGACCCGGAGGGGATCGCTTCGAACTGGGAGGGAACGTCTGGAGAGAGGGAGTAATCATAAAATTTGAGCTGCTTCATCCGCGCGAACAGCTTGTGCAAATCATGGACCGCCTCTACCGTTACCGGTTGACCACGACCTCAGGTGGTAATCTGTCGATTCTTGAGGAGAACGGCGATTTGTGGATCACGCCCGCAGCGGTGGACAAGGGGAATCTAAGTCCGCGTGACATCATATGCGTGAAAACCGACGAGCGGGTTGAAGGACCCCATCGACCATCCAGCGAGTATCCCTTCCACCAGATGATCTACGAGAGACGCCTTGATATTCGGGCCGTCGTACACGCCCATACTCCAGCCTTGATCACGTTTAGCATTGCCCGCCAGGTCCCCGATACGCGGATCATCCCCCAAGCGCACCACGTCTGCGGTGAAGTGGGCTATGCGCCGTACGCGCTGCCGGGGAGCCTGCTACTGGGCGAGACCATCGCCCATACCTTTGCCCAAGGTTATGACGTGGTCATTCTCGAGAACCACGGTGTGGTGACGGCCGGTCCCGACCTGCTCACGGCGTTTCAACGCTTGGAGACGCTGGACTTTTGCGCCCGCACCCAGATCCAGGCCAGCAGTCTGGGTACGGTCAATTCGCTGACGGACGAGCAAATCGCGCTGTTCCAGAAGCGTGCTGCGCGGTTGCCCACGTTTCGTCCGACAGGTCATAGCAGCCGGGAGCGGGAACTGCGCCAGACGATCTGTCGTATGGTGCATCGGGCCTACGATCAAAGGTTGATGACCAGCACCGAGGGGACGGTATCGGCGCGGGTGGATGTGGATGGCTTTCTGATCACGCCGACGGGGCAAGATCGGAAGTATCTGGCGATCGAGGACATCGTCTTGGTGAGAAATGGCTGCGTTGAGGAAGGGAAACGCCCCAGTCGTGCTGTTAGACTGCACCGTACCATCTACGACGGTCATCCCGAGATTAACTGCATTATGACGGCCCAGTCGCCCAATGCTACCGCGTTCACAGTCACCAACCACCCCTTAGATACCAAGACTATCCCGGAGAGTTACGTGGTGCTGCGCCAGGTGCCACTGTTTCCTTATGGAGAGCAGTATGATGCACCCGAGAAGATCTCGGCGCTTCTCTCGAAGAACACCTCGGTGATCCTTATCCAGAATGACACGGTCTTGACCACGGGCACCACGATCCATCAGGCATTTGATCGCCTGGAGGTGGCTGACTTCTCGGCCCTCTCGCTGATCGATACCATGAACGTTGGACCGCTGGTTCCTATTGGTGAGGATGAGGTGAAGGCGCTGGAGGAGAAGTTCTTAGGCCATTAGGCCGTGTTGACATTTGAGTCTTTGCGCCTGAGAAACCCGCAACAGATAACGAAATGCACGTCTGGGAATTTGCAAATGTCAACACTACCTAGTCAGGATGGTCGATATCGAGGATCCAGATGCCATCCAGCTCGGTTCCCCTAGCTGCAACCAGGGCGATCTTTCGGCCATCGGGCGAAACGCTCCAGTCGTTGTTGGCGATGATCAGGTTGGTCCCCCCTGGGAAAAGAGGGCGCGTATCGCCGGTGCGGACGTCGTATTCGTAGAAGCCGTGCGAGGCGCTGCCGGGATCAAGAGGGACGTAGATCAGCCGATGGTCGTCGCGCCAGCGGTAGGTACCAAAGAACGGCAATTTCTGCGCTGCCT
>JAUVPY010000235.1 GCA_030598425.1 Anaerolineae bacterium | reverse complement strand
GTGAAATTCGTATATTCGTGTCATTCGTGATCAATGAGTATCGACGCTCAATCAAAGTGTCAGGTGACTAGAGAGTATTATAAACCTTAATACGTGTTCCAGGAAATCACCCGTTCGGCTGAGCGTTCGACCGAGCTCACGCCGAGGGCTCGCGACGAAGCCTTCGACACGCGCTATGCCCTACTCAGGATGATTTCCCCGATGGAAACTCCGAACTCAGGTCTTAATCAGGGTGTGGGACGATGCCCACCTCCGAGAGCGCTGCTTGGGCCCGGTCCACCACTTCAGATGGTTCCAGGTCGTCGGTCAGTAGATATAGATCGCAATGGGCCCGGGCGTGGGCCAGACGGGCGTTGAGTTTATCCAGGCGTTCCTGTCCCCAGTCGATGGCCCGCCGCCGGGCGATGGCGTCCAGCCCGGCGTCCAGATAAACCAGGAAGTCGGGCCTGGCTAACCGTCGCCACATATCGGGCAGGTAGGAGTGATCCTGCGCGCAGGAGCGAGCGTTGTAACCCAAGGCTCGCAGCCGGCCCACCAGCTCCGTCTTGCCGGCTGCGTCAGGTCCAACCACGACCACACGCGGCGCTTCGGGCATTTTTTGTCCTTCTGACAGGTAGCAGGTTACAAGTGAAACAGGTTACAGGTAAGACAGGTAATTAGGTAACAGGTAATAGGTAATGAGGATAACAAGTGGCATGTGGCAGAAGATGCCTGTTACCTGCTACCTGTTACATGTTACTTGTTACCTGCATCCTGTTACCTGTCACTTGCTACCGGCTGATGATTGGGGGCAGCGGGAATGTTAGGGACATGCGGCGTACGTCGGTGTTTGAAAATGGGGCGGGCTCTTCGTCACGACGACGGGCCCGCACCGTCAGCGCCAAAATCGTGACGTCATCACCGGCCCGGCCCTGGTCGAGCTGTAGCGCCTGGGCCAGCAGTTGGTCGGCGATGGCCTGGGCGGCGCAACCCTGGTCGTCGCACAGGGATTGGACGATGATCGGGATATCCAGCGAACCCCCATACCGCTGTCCGGCGTCCAGCAGGCCGTCGGTGAAAAGCACGACGGAGGTGGGCGCCCCCAACGGCAACTCGGTGACCAGCGGCTTGGTGCCACGATGTACGCCGACCGGGCGCGACGGTTCGTCCAGGATGCGGGTGCCCTCATCGGTGACAACCAGGATGGGGCAGTGGCTGTTGCGCGAAAGCACGATGGTGCGGCTCACCATGTCAATCGATAGGATGTTAAGGGTGGCCAGCACCTGGCCGCCCCGGTAGGTATACAGGTAGTCGTGCGCGGCGCGAGCGGCTGCCCCGTCACGCACGCCCTCCGCCAGCAGGGAGATGGCTTTGCGGGCGACCAAGTTTGAGATGGCCTTGGCCGAGCGACCCGAGCGTTGACCGTCTACCATCACAAAACTAAGCCCACCGTGCGGTCTTTCAATCATCTCGACGGTATCCCCGCTCTCACTGGTGGCGTATTTGGCAACTTTGGCGACTGCAACCTGGACTTCCACGTGACCCCCTTTGGGAAATCGGTAAATCAGCTAGTCAGCTAGTCAGCTAATCAGCTAGTCAGCTAGCGCCTGCACTGCAGGCTAACTTCAAATGCGAGACCGGCTAATCTCTAATCAACAATTCTGCAAATCGGCAAGTCTGCAAATCAGCGAGCGCCTGCACTGCGGGCTAACTTCAAATGCGAGAACGGCTAATCTCCAATCTCCTGTCTTATCCAATCCTCCGCTTGCTCACGGTTCGTCACCTCGCCGGTGGCCTGCGCTTCTCGCAGGGCAGTCAGCAAACGTCCAATCGCCGGTCCCTCTTCCAGCCCGAACTGGTCGATCAGGTCTCGACCCGTGAGCAATGGGGGGGGCGCTACGACGGTCTTCTGGCGATTGAAGTAGGCATCCAGCAAGGATGTAACGGTCTCCAAAAGGGGCCGGTATTCATCGGCTCCCCCTGAGGATTCGTCGGCGTCTTGGTATCCGACGGTGGCACGGTTGTCGGCCAGCGACAACAGCGCCACCTCGACGCCAGCGTCGCCTGTATCGCGGAAGAAGCGATGGATGGCTCTTTTGCTCAGAACTCCCCCCCACGTCAGTTGCAGCGGGCGCAGATGGTGGCGGACGATGGTCTCCACCAGACGTTGCGCCTCCGTTGAAAAGCGGGTGCGATGCAGTATATCGGCAGCCATGGTTGCGCCGACGCGCTCGTGGCTGATGAAGCGCGCCCGTCCCTCGTCATCCATCGTGGCTGTGTCCCGCTTGCCCACGTCGTGCAGCAATACTGCCATCGTCAAGAGCAGCCGGCGGCTGTGTCCGCCGGTGAGCACGATGGCCAGGTGGTCGGCGACCTGGTCGGGATAAGGGACGTCGGGATGAAGGGGGGCACCGTCAAGGGGCAGCAATATCTCCAGGTCAGCTACCGCCCGTAAGGTGTGCTCGTAAGCGTCCCAGCGGTGGCGACCGGTTTGGGCCAGACCTTTGAGAGCCGTCACTTCCGGGGTGATTTCGGCCAACAGGTTCAGCGCGTCCAACTGGCGCAGCGAGTCGGCGGTGGACGGGAGAGAGAGGATTTTGGCCAATTCGTCGCGCACCCGCTCGGCTGACACGCCGGCCAGGTCGGGTGCGGCGTCCTGGATGAGTCGCCGGGTGTGCGGCTCGATCTCAAAACCTAGCTGGGCGCTCAGGCGGACGGCGCGCAGCCCACGCACGGGATCACCCCGGATGGAACTATCGGAGACGGCCCGCAGTTGTCGCGCCTGGAGGTCGGTTTGGCCAGCGTGGGGATCAATGGGGTCGGGGGCGTCCTGGGTCACGTCCCTGGCCATCGCGTTTACGGTGAAGTCCCGGCCAGCCAGGTCGGCCATCAAGTCCGGTCCCTGGAAACGAGACACGTCCACGTCCCGGACCTGGCCTCGATCATCGGTGAGCACAGCCCGACCCACGCCACGCTCAGGATCGAGGGGATAGTAGGCCCCGCCCAGCGCATCAGCGATCCGGCGGGCGACGCGCAGACCGTCGCCTGGCACGGCAAAGTCCAGATCGTACGGGCGGGATGGGGCTCGCTGTGCGTTGAGCATTTGGTCGCGAACGGTACCACCAACCAAATAGGCAGGTGTGCCCATCTCTCGCATCAATTCTACAATCTGGTCCAGCAGGGTATCTGCAAAGCTCTCGTCGGGCATAGGCCAATTGTAACATTGGCCTGGGGCCTATGCAAGCGCGTCAGGCCTGACATTAGGCCTGCGGCGAACGGGCCAGAACTTGGCAAGCTCGCACCCCTCGATACAGCTTCCACTGCGTTCCAGCCACTCGGGATGCTGGCCTTGGACTTGGCAAGTGACTTCGCAGCAGCCCTGGAGAAGTTGACGCCCGGGCACGGATGATATACACTGATCGACCGTTAAAAAATCGTCCAGGAGAGGAACAAACAATGACATCTGAGCTGGAAGCTGCCATCACCGCTGCCCGTGCTGCTGGCCAACTGCTGCTTGAGCGGCTGGGCACAACCTACCAGGTTCGCCACAAAGGCCCGGCCGACCTGGTAACAGAGATAGACCACCAGGCCCAGGATCTCATTGCCAGCAAGTTGCAGGGGGCCTTCCCCACCTATGGGCTGATCGGCGAAGAAGGGAGTGAGCCAGGTGTTTCCGGTGGTCCTCGCTGGATCGTGGATCCGTTGGATGGCACGGTCAACTATGTACGCGGCTATCCCTTCTTTGCGGTCTCCATCGCCCTGGAGCGCGACGGCGAGTTGGCGGTAGGGGTGGTCTATAACCCCATCTTGGATGAGTTATTCACCGCGGAGAGGGGGAAGGGGGCTTCGCTTAACGGGAGCCCTATCCAGGTTTCTACCACGACCCGTCTGGAGGAGAGCGTGCTGGCCTCCGGTTTTCCCTACGAGGTTTGGATCTACGACGACGACGACAACAGTCGTGAGTGGCGTCGTTTTCTCAAGCGCGCCTTGTCGATGCGCTGCGATGCGTCCGCAGCGCTCGACCTATGCCACGTGGCTATGGGTCGGCTTGATGGCCATTGGGAACAGGAATTGGGGCCGTGGGATATGGCCGCGGGGGCGCTGATGGTGCAGGAAGCCGGGGGCGCCGTGACCCAGGTGACGGGCGAGCGGTTCAGCCCCTACGGGCGGGGTATATTGGCCAGCAACGGTCACCTGCAGGCCGAGATGTTGGCCGTGCTTACGCAGAAGTAGACACAACAAGAATGGCCCGCGCTGAGCGCGGGCCTCATCACCTTCAGTCTTCTGCTGGCTTGGCGGGTGGTGAAGAGCCACAACTTGTGGTTCACGAGTCTCCTGCAAACACCTCATCTACGTCCACTTCAAAGCCCTCGAACAGCTTGGAGTGAGCCTTTTCACCCGATCCAGCCTTTATCAGCAACGTATACGCGTCGTCTTCGAGGACAAAAACTTCGATGCTTTGCGCCTCGGGGTCCACCAGCCAATACTCGTCGACCCCAGCGCGGGCGTACTCCACAAACTTCTCGACTCGGTCAGCTCGACGCGTGCTGGCAGAAATGACCTCCACCACCAGATCAGGCGGGCCGTAGGCCTGTTCACCGATCCGGTCGGCGTGTTCGTGAGAGACAAACAGACTATCTGGCTCGCGGATTTTGTCTGGCCACAGGCGTACCGGCAGTGGCGCAAAGCGAACAATGCCCAGGTTGTGAGCATCGATGAAGGCGTAGAAGTATCTATACAGACTCCCCACTACCTGCTGATGCGTGTTGGTTGGATGAGGCGGCATAATCAGTTTCCCTTCCGACAGTTCGACGAGCCGGCTGGTATCAGGCAGGGCAAAATAGCTTTCCTCGGTCCAGTCCCCTTGGCGAGGCCACAACTCAGCAACCTCGGTAGCAAGGCGGCGTTGCGTTCCTTCCATCACCTCAGAAGTCGCCATAACTTAGTCTCCTACTGAAACCCATACAAATCACTATCGGAATTATAGCACCATCACGGGAAAGAAACAACGGCCAAACTTGAATGCCACCACCTAATAAGTAGGGGCGACGCACGCGTCGCCCCTACTTCAAAAGTCAGCCCTTATAACACAACCCCGGTTTGCGGGCGGCCGTCACCTCATCCAGCCGGGTTACCGGCGTGGTGTGCGGCGCGCTATGGAGCAAATCGGAGTCGGTGCGGGCCTCCTCCGCGATACGCGCCATGGCCTCGGCGAAGGCATCCAGGGTTTCCTTGCTCTCGGTCTCTGTCGGCTCGATCATCAGGGCATCGTGGACAATGAGCGGGAAGTAGTTGGTGGGCGAGTGGAT
>JAUVPY010000396.1 GCA_030598425.1 Anaerolineae bacterium | reverse complement strand
TCTTCCCCAGGTGTTCGTTCAGCTCGCGCACGATCATCTCAGCGTCCACGTCTGGGCCAACCCGCACGTCTAGCGTCTGGGTCACCTCCGGCGGCGTTACATTGGCACCCGTCGGCGGGGCAGAGATGGCTGTCGGCGCAACCGTCAGGTAACTGAGGCGCTCCGCCAGGACAGCGCTCAGCTCGGGGATGGCTTTGAGAAACCGGGCCAGCGACAGCAGAGGATTGGCCTCGTAATCCACGTTGCTGCCGTGCATGGACCGGCCCTTGATCTGCGCATTTAAGATGATACGGCCGCGATGGCCCGGCAGCAGGCGGAGATCCGTGGGCTCACCCACCACGGCGCGTTCGGCGTCAAGCGTTCCTGCCTTCATCATCAGGTGGCTGCCCCAGCCGCCGACTTCCTCCATGCCGGCAGCCGTGACGATCACGTCGCCTTTCGGTCGACGATCCCATTTCTTGAACAATCCGGCGGCGTAGATCATGGCGGCCAGGCCACCCTTCATATCGGCCGAACCGCGCCCCCACAAATATCCATCCTGAATCTCGGCGGCATAAGGCGGAAGTTCCCACTCTTTGGGGTTACCGGCGTCGACGACGTCCATGTGCCCGTTGAACATGGTGCGCGGTCCCTCGCCGCCTTTGACGACCCCAATTACGTTGCCGGCCGGGTCGATCCAGGCTTCGTCATAATTGAGACGTTCCATGGCCCCCAAAATGAAATCGGCTAGCGTGCCCTCGTCTCCAGAGGGGCTCGGAATCCTCACCATGTCCTGACACAGCCCGACAATCTTTTCCTGACGCCTCATCACCAACTCACGGCATTTGCCCAGCAGCGTTGTGTCGATCATGGCCTTGGCCCTTTCAAATCTTGAACACGAATAAACGAATAGCACGAATCTCTTGACATTTGTGTCATTCGTTTATTGGTGCTATTCGTGATCCATAACTCACATACGGGTTCCTAAACTTGCCACTCGCCGTTCAGGATGATCGGCTCTCCGTCCAGGATCAGGTCTGCCTGGGGTTGCACGAAGTCGTCGTGCAGATCGGCTTCGACCGTTCCGCCCATGTGGATGTTGTCGCCAATGGCGATGTGCACCGTGCCCTTGATCTTCTCGGCCTCCAGGACGTTGTCCGGTTTGCGGGCGTTGGGGTTGGTGCCGATGCCTAGTTCGGCCAGATTGCGCCGCGCCCTGCAAATCGGGTCGTCCTCGCCCAGTCTGAGCAGCCCGCGGAACCTGTCTCCAATGGCGCCGCCGCCCGTTAGTTCGACCACTTCCCCCTGTTCGAGGCGGAATACCATGTCCTCTTCCAGGTAGGGATACCATCCGACGGGAGCTACCAATGTCCCCTCCGCAGTCCCTTCCAGGGGGATGGCGTAGGTCTCACCGGCCGGCAAATTGCCCCACATGCCCGGCTCGGCCCCGTAGAGCCCAGTGTCCACCTGCCCCGGTCGTCCCTCCACGCTAAAGCGCAGATCCGTGCCGTGCGGCGCGCGCACGACGACTTCCCTGGCGGCGGTTAATAGGTCGGCGAAGACCTGGCAATCGGCCGCGATCTGCAGGTAATCGGCCGCCATCGGCCCGTCCGGTTCGAACATGCGGGCCTCGAACTCGGGCATACTCGCGACGCGCCCTCCTGCCTCGATCGCCCCTGTGCGGGCGTTGGTGTGCGATAACGAGTAAGTGGTGATAGCCACCACCACGTCCGCTTCTCGCATGCGGGCTGCGGTGTCACCGTCCGGCTCGGCGCCGTGCCGGCCCGTGGCCAGGAAGGGCCAATAGACGACGGAACACCCGGGAAACTCCTCGGTCCCGATCTCGGCCACCAGCCGGGCCAGGAACGCTCGCTCCGCCATTGCCTTCAGCTTGGCCTGGATTTCGTTTTGCCAGTCAACGGTGCGCGGCGCATCGGTCACCACCAGCAGCCCCTCGCCCGATTTGAGACCCATATTGATACGCAGCATATCCATCACGCCCTGTGTGATGGCTTCTTTTTGGGGCCAGCTCATACGTTATCCTCCTGTATTGGGTCGTTTATCAGTATCCCGGCGCACCCATGGCCTGGCACAGCGCCACCAATTCGGTATCTAGGTAGTGCCCATCTTCTTCGATCTGCACGTCGTCGAGCCACACTGACGGGTTGAGTGTCACGCCTAGAATCTGAGCGACAGACACGTCAGACCACCGTCCATCTTGCGCACCTCGCTCACATCCAGTTCGATTATTGCCAGACCCAGGGTCTCCAGCCTCTTCCTCGTGCCGGGGAATCCTTTGGGCGTGATCAGGCAGTCGTTTATGAGTAGGGTGTTTCCTGCATACCTTTCCGCTTTGTCCAGAACAATCCGGTCGCATCTTCTGAACTCGTGGTGGTCCTCAAATTCCTTGATGAGGAGCAAAGTGTTGTTGCCGACATAAGTGACGCTGGACTTTAGGTGTAGGCCTGCTTCAACGGGTATCGCCGTCCAGGTGTTGCCGAATTCCTCAAGGATGTTGCCCAGTTGTTCGGCTCCCCCTTTGTTGGTACGCTCAGAGATGCCGACGAAGAAATGTGTACCTACCATGAGCACGTCCCCGCCGTCAAGGGTTCCAGGAGCGCTTATGCGCACGGTATTGCGGTATCTGGCGAGAACGGGCTCGATCGTATCTTCCTCGCCTCTTCTGGTCTCGGCTCCGGGGTTTGTGATGATGGCCGCATCCGGCGTTACCACAGCCGTGTCTTCCACAAAGTATGCATCGGGGTAGTCTGGTTGGGGGTCCAGCACGATGACGTCAAGGCCCAAGGCTCTCAACGTTTCGATGTATGCGTTGTGCTGCTTGATCATCAGCTCGTAGCTGGGGGTTCCCAGGCGAGAAGTGGTAAGGCCCTGGGCGAAGTTTTCGCCCGGTCTTCTGACTATGGCGTGTGTGAACTGGTTCGACATCTCTTGCCCTGCTTCTGAATTATGTTAAGAATACCACACTTTTTTTGCTCACGCAATCACCACTCGCTGGTCACGTTGACTCCAACTTCCTCAGCCATTCGTGGTACTGTTCGTGGCAATCCGGACAGCGGGCGAGATGTTTTTGCACCGCCTGTCGCAAGCTTTCCAGGTCAGCTCCTCGGGCCGCCTGATCCGCCAGGTAGTCCAAGATGGCGATACAATCCTCACACGTCAAGGGGGCGTCATGTTGGGCTTGGGTTTTGAGCAAAATTCGCCAGAGGGTCATAGGGTATTCGACTCCAAGATCACGACGGCATGGGGCCGTCGGCAGCACCTGGCAGAGGATAGACTGCCAAGCAGATAGGAGAATGTGGTCTGTACTTATTTCTACTTCACAGACGCCGGGAGTGAAACGAGTCTTACCCAGGAGCGAGCTGGCACAGGTGCCGCACTAGGTAGTGTTGACATACGAGTTAGCACCTGAGAGACATCATCAGACTCTTCGCTGGAGCCTCAGAGGGCAAGGAGAAAATGTCAACGCGGCCTAATTCACCCCTGCCATTGCCAAATGGGGACCCTTTACTCTGATACTTGCCGGGAGGTGCGCAGAAAGTTCCGCACCGCAGCCTCCACTTCCTGCGAGAGCTGCTTGTAAAGCTCTGGGTTAAGCGCCCCAAAATCCTGGCAGAACTCGCGCAAGGCGGCCACTTGCGCGTCCAGGTCTGGGGC
>JAUVPY010000348.1 GCA_030598425.1 Anaerolineae bacterium | reverse complement strand
GGAGGAGAAAAAGAGGTTTCATACTATAATGATCATAGCTCAATTGACTTCAGACTGCTGGACGCATGCCCTACGCTTGCCCTACGCGGTGCACCTGTGTTCGACGGGGATCTGGTTGACACTGGTTGTAACTACTGTAAAATTCACTAGACGACTCCACGGTCACGACGTTGAGAAAGGGGCTGAGGAAATGACTGCAATTCTCGTGATGCACGGACCAAATCTTAACCTTCTTGGTCAGCGCGAGCCGGAGGTTTATGGTTCTCTGACAATGGATGAGATCAACCAGCGTTTGCAGGATTACGCCGCCGGCCAGGACATTGCCTTGCGGTTCTTCCACTCTAATCACGAAGGATCGTTGATCGATGCGCTGCAAGAAGCGATGGAGTGGGCCGACGGCGTGGTCTTCAATCCTGGGGCCTACACTCACACCAGTTATGCCCTGCGCGATGCGATCTCAGCCGTTGGCTTGCCAGTCGTTGAGGTGCATATGAGCAACGTCCACGCGCGTGAGAGCTTTCGGCACCGCTCCCTGCTGGCGTCGGTATGCTTGGGACAGGTTGTTGGGTTTGGCTGGCGTAGCTATGTGCTGGGGCTCCAAGCCTTAGAAGGCTACCAGATCGACCGGCAGGGGGGACGGGATTAGGCCGTGTTGACATTTTGTCTTTGTCCTCTGGGACTCCTGCGAAGAGTCTGATGATGTCTCTCTGGTGCCAATTCGAATGTCAACACTACCTAGCAAACAGCAAGAAGTAGATGGGTGAAAGCCGCCTTCTGGAGCATCCCAGTGATTGACCGTAGCAACATTCCAGAGTATACTTGAGCGTGATTTTGGTGCTGGGGACGCAATAAATTGTATGGTTGAGAATCCTTTGACAGCAAGAATCCATCGACTGATTCTGACCCTCCTTGTACTTTGGTCATTGTTTCTGTTGCCGGTCTCGCCAAGAGCGCGAGCCCAGGAAGAGGAGCCGACACCTCTCGATCCAGCTATTGAGCAACTGCTGGCTCAGATGACGCCAGAAGAGAAGGTAGGACAACTTTTTTTGGTGAACTTTGTTGGAGGTGATGTATCGCCCACGTCTGATGTGGCCCGTCTAATTCAGGTGTATCGGGTGGGCGGGGTGGCACTCTCCACTGATAACGGCAACTTCGTGAACAATGATTCGGCCCCACAGCAGGTAGCGACCCTGACCAATGAGTTACAGAAATTGGCTTTTACGTCGCCGCTCACTACTACGCTTACCCCCACCGCAACGACTTTTACCCCCATCCCGCTCCTCATCGCGCTGAATCAGGAGGGAGACGGCTATCCATTTACTGATCTGTGGACCGGGCTGACACCGGTGCCTAACGAGATGGCCATCGGCGCGACGTGGAACTCGACCTATGCCCAGCAAGTGGGCCAGATTGTGGGTGAAGAACTGGCGGCGATTGGCGTCAATATGCTGTTGGGGCCATCCCTCGACGTGCTCGACCGTCCGCGCCCGGCGCTGCCCGGGACCCTGGGATCACGTACCTTTGGTGGTGATCCCTATTGGGTAGGTCGATTGGGGCAAGCATATATTCAGGGAGTGCACGAGGGAAGCGATGGGCGTCTGCTGACGGTCGCTAAACACTTCCCTGGCTTGGGCGACACCGATCGTAATCCTTATGAAGAATTACCCACCATTCAGAAGTCGCTGGAGACATTACGATCCATTGAGTTGGCTCCCTTCTTCGCTGCCACGACCCTCAATCCAGACGCTCCATCGGCGGCTACCGACGCCTTGATGACGTCGCACGTTCGCTACCGAGGATTTCAGGGCAACATCCGCCAGTTGACGCGGCCAATCAGTTGCGATGCGCAAAACCTACCGGCCATTCTCAGCTTGCCGGAGTTTGCGCCCTGGCGTGAGGCCGGAGGGTTATTGGTCAGTGATGCGCTCGGTGTGCCTGCTATCCGTAAGTTCTATGACCCCACCTTGGAGACGTTTCCGGCAAAGCGTATCGCCCAGGAGTGTTTTCTGGCCGGCAACGACTTGCTTTACCTGGCCCAGTTTGACCTGACTGACGACTGGAGAAGTCAGTTGGCCAACATTGAGGCGACTTTTCTCTTCTTCCGTGATAAATACAACTCTGACCCCGCATTTCAGGCACGGGTGGACGAATCGGTGGCTCGCATCTTGCAGCACAAACGTGCTATCTATGAAGATTTCACATCGGAAGGGACCCAGGTCTCGCTCGAACAGATACCAGAACTGGTGGGGCAACAAGGATCCGTCATCTCGCAAGTGGCGCTCGAGTCAGCGACTCTCATCTACCCAGGTCTCGACGAGCTTTCGGATCGTCTGCCAGGCCCACCTCTCAGCGACGATCAAGTGCTAATTATCACTGACGACCGGCAAGGTCGGGATTGCGCTGGTTGTCTTCCTTTTTATTACATCAGCCCGACCGACCTTGAATCGCGCATTTTGCAGTTGTATGGACCGGATGCAACAGGACAGATATCGCCCGATCAGGTGAACAGCCTGACGTTTAGTCAGCTAAAGGAGGCTCTGTCAGGCGAAGTACCCAGTGAAGTGGGTGAAACCGGCGAACCGACTGAAACGGGTGAAATACGCGGCGAGACAGAGGCGGCAGAGAATCAGGTGGACGAGTTGATCGGTGCTGCCGATTGGCTGATCTTCGCCTCGCTCGACGTGAACCCGCTAGATTATCCCCAATCTGATGCACTTAAGCTCTTTCTCCGTGAACGCTCCGAGAGTCTGCAAGGCAAAAAGCTGGTGGTGCTGGCGTTTAACGCACCCTATTACTTGGATACTACTGAAGTGAGCAAGCTGACTGCCTACTACGGCCTTTATAGTAAGACGCCGCTGTTCTTGGATGCGGCTGTGAGGCTGCTATTTCAGGAATTCCAGCCGCGTGGTTCATCGCCGGTGGCCGTGGATGCCATCGACTATAAGATCATCGAGGTTACGCGGCCTGATCCAAACCAGGTGATCAATATCGAAGTCGTGATTGACCAGGGGTCCGCTCCCAGCACGGCGATGCCTACCACCACCTCTGGACCTCAAGTGTCGCCGGAGGGAACGCCTATCCCAATTCAGTTAGACCTTCGGGTGGGAGACGCGCTGTCACTGCGCACGGGTAAGGTTGTAGATCGGAACGGCCGGGCTGTTCCCGATGGAACGCCGGTCGAGTTCCGATTTCTGGATCCTATTTCGTCGCTCGAAGCTCCCCGGTTGTTGGCAACAACCGTAGATGGCGTGGCGAGCACCGATTTCACGCTTGACCGGAGTGGTACCTGGGAGATCACTGCTATCAGCGATACAGCTCAGCGTTCGGTGCGGCTGATTCTGACCATACCTGAGGAGGGCCCGGTAGAGGTTGGTGTCGACCGGCCTACGCCTACCGCTACATCCACTTCAACACCTACCCCCACCTCTACCTCCACCTCCACACCCACGCCGACGGCGACTGCCACGCAGGTCCCGCCGACTCCCACACCGACTAGTATACCACCGACGCCCGAGCCTACGCCCGAACCAGTGCCGCCGGGCAAGACGGTAGACGCGATGGGGCTGTTCTTGTCGTTGGTGACTCTGTCGCTGGTGGGAGGGGTCTCGTATGTGCTGCCGACTGGCCATACGGTGGCCCCGGAGGACCGATTGCGCCGTCTACTTACCGCGATGGTATCAGGCTTGATCGGATACGTTCTCTTCGGCACGGGGTTGCTCCCGCTGGAAAAGGTGCCGGTAATTGCAGGAGCAGTTCAGGCCTGGCTCCCATATGAGGTTCTCCCGGTGTTGGTGAGCCTTGCCTTCGCGGGGATAGGGCTGTTTCTGGTTGAGTTGGTGGTGGGAATCACAGGGGATCGGCAGACTGGGTAGTGTTGACATTTGAATTGGCACCAGGGAGACATCATCAGACTCTTCGCTGGAGTCTCAGAGGACAAAGACAAAATGCCAACACGGCCTAGTAGGCAGAATTGACCTGAGGAGGTAAGAACAGGAGGAACTCAAGGAAGACGGTTAGCTTCCGTGGTTGAACTCACCGTCGGGTAAGCAGGGGGAATCGGGCGCTCCGCAGCCAGTGCCGTGACTGCCACAGCCATAGCTAACAACAATCCCAGGAGTAGAAGCAAAGCGCGATTGTGCCAG
>JAUVPY010000031.1 GCA_030598425.1 Anaerolineae bacterium | reverse complement strand
GGACCTGGAAGACTTACCCCAGGAAATCCGCGATGAGATGAAGTTTGTGTTGGTCGATCGGGTGGACGAAGTTTTGACTACTGCCCTACGTGATGGGCGTGCTAACCAGTCACCGGAAGATGACGATGAATGCCGCTGACCCAGACACTGCAGGCCAGATAAAGCTTTTGATCGTTGACGATGATCCGATAACGCTTCAACTCCTCGCGCTTCAACTGGAGATGGAGGGCTACGCGTCCACGACACTTTCCGAGCCAAATCTAGTCTTGGACGCCATCACACAGGAGTCACCAACACTGATTCTGGTGGATTATCACTTGGGTACTCACGACGGTCTTGACTTGCTGCAGACGATCCGCAACCAAGAAGAAACCCGTTATCTACCAATTGTCGTCATGTCCGCCTTAGATCATCGGCGAGAAAGCGAATTGGCCGGCGCTGATGGTTTTGTGCTTAAGCCTTTCAGCCTGCAAGACCTAGTGGCGACCATACAGCAGGCCTTGGAAAGGTAGAGAGGAGGAAGAGCTCAACAAACATCTAAAAACTGAATAGCTTTTTGACACGCTTGGTTTTGAAGGGAGAAGAACAGGCAAATATTGAGTGGACCCGAAGCTGTCAATCTCCTGACTGTCTGCGGCGATTTTGGGGTCTATTGACCTATCGACCGGCCCGTGTATTTGAGACCTGCTGACATTGGCTTGAGGGTAGACGTCCGTTTTGAGAGACGAGATTCACGCCCTCATCGAAGGTGTTTTGGCAGGGGGCGCTATGAGCCCACTATTTGCTGGAGAAACGTGGCCGAAGCGCTCTGCTTGAGAGGAGAGTCTCCGGTGCGTCGTTTCGGTGCATCAACAACTGCTGTAATTGAGCACAAACTGAAGCTTGGCACATGGTCACCAACTCCAGCCATTTGCTATTACTGATCCGAACCCAAGAAACTAAACCCATCATTTCGCCTGGTGAGGCATTGGGGACGATTAGATTTTAGTGTTCGGAATATTGACCAAGATAAGCGAGCCTCGATACAAGCTCATTCAGGACAGACTGAGCCTTATTACGCTCTCCTTCGGATCCCATCCGCCCGGATCCCATCCGACCGGATCTCATCCGGCCCTCTCTTCAGGGCTTCGACTTCTGTTATGTTGCTGAACCACGCATCGTGGTCGAAGTGTTCTTCCCACCCTCTCCCCCACAACCAAGCCAACACCTGAAAATAATCTAACACCATACGAGGTATAACATCGTGGCAAAAAAACAACACGCGGGCCGGGGGAAACAGAAGTGGGTTCGAATAGACCTACACCTGCACACCCCTGGTTCTGCCGATTACGCTGAACCTGACACATCCTATCTTGATATACTGCACAAGGCCGAGAGTCGTGGCCTGGACATCATCGCCTTCACCGACCATAACACGGTGGCCGGCTACGAGGCCATGCAAAAAGAAATCGAAGAACTAAGGCTGCTGAAGCAACTCAACCGCCTGCGGGCCGAGGAAAAACAACGCCTGGACGAATACGAGCGGCTGTTAAAGAAGATCCTGGTGTTGCCCGCCTTTGAACTGACGGCAACCCTTGGCTTTCACATCATGGGCATCTTTTCTCCGGAGACAACAGTGCGGGAGATGGAGCACGTTTTGCTCCGCCTCAATGTGCCGCCCGACAAGCTTGACGAAGGCTCCACCGAAGTGGGAGCGACCCTCGACGTGTTGACCGCCTATCGTATCATAAACGAGGCCAATGGCTTGGTGATCGCCCCTCACGCCAACTCCAGCCACGGCGTAGCGCTACGGGGTTTCGATTTTGGCGGGCAGACCAAAATTGCCTATACCCAGGACCCGCATCTGCACGCGTTGGAGGTGACCGACCTGGAGAGCAAGAGCAGACGCCGCACTGCGCTCTTCTTTAATGGCACAAAGCCGGAATACCCGCGGCGTATGCACTGCATCCAGGGGTCAGATGCCCATCACATCAATCGCGACCCTAAAGACAAAAACCGTCTGGGCGTCGGCGACCGGGTGACGGAGGTGCTGCTCAGCGAGGTATCGTTCGAGGCGCTGCTGGAGGTTTTCCAGGGGGAAGATTTCGCCCGCACGCGCCCCTACCGCCCGACCCAGGCCCCCTTCGATTACCTCCAGGCTGCACGAGAACAGGGCCCCAGCATCGTCCAGTCATTTCACGAGCGGATGACCCGTCGCGGCGGTCGGCTGCACGCCATCATATGCGACGTGTGTGCCTTCGCCAATACCAACGGTGGCGCCATTTACGTCGGCGTGTCGTCAAGCGCCAAGTCGGCGCCGGCCGGCGTCGACGACCCCGCCGAGGCCATCAGCACTCTCAGAAACGAGGTCGAACACAAAGTGACGCCACCCCTGAACGTTTCGATCGACACCCTCGAATCCCAGGGGCGCAAAGTGTTGCGCTTGGGCATCCCGGTTGGCGACGACCCGCCCTACGCCGTGGACGAGAACAAGATCTACGTCCGCAATGAAACCGAGTCCAACATGGCCGTCCGCGACGAGATTGTGGGGCTGGTGATGAAGAAAGCCAAACCGGCGGAGGCCCCCCTGCCAGAAGCTGAAAAAGAGGAAGAAACCGCTCCACCTGGCGATCAGATCACGCCGCCCAGAACCGGGGTGGAGATTGTGATGGCCGAAGAGCGCAAAGGCAATCGCTACTACAGTATGAAAGACCTGCGCAACGGCAACGTGGTTCACAACGTCACCCAACAGTCGGCGCGCAAGCTGTGGCAATATGCCATAGACCAGTCGCTTAAGGAGCCCGTCAAGCCCGAGAAGGTGAGTTGGAAGGGCGATATCGGACTGGTCAAGCGTCTCAAGCGAGCGGGCAAGTGGCGCTACGACCTGGTGCAGCGCGACCGTGACGGCAAGCTGCACGTGTATTACGGCGTCACCGAGGACGGGATTCACGGCCCGTGGCGGGGTTTTATCGAGGCATGATCCGGGTTGGTATCCTGACGCTGAGCGACCGGGGCGCGGCCGGTGAATATGAAGATCGCAGCGGGCCGGTCATTCGCGAACTGGTCGTCGAGCGGCTGGGGGCGGAGGTGATCGAATACGCCGTCATCCCTGACGAATACGAACGCATCCGCGACACGCTCGTAGCCTGGGTTGACGAGTCCCGCTTAAGCCTGATCCTTACCACCGGCGGCACCGGCTTCGCCCCTCGCGACGTGACTCCCGAGGCAACCAGGGCCGTTATCGAGCGAGAGGCGCCGGGGCTGGTCTTCGCCATGCTGCGCGACAGCCTGGCCGTCACCCCCCACGCTATGCTCACCCGGGGGGTGGCCGGCATTCGAGGCCGGACGCTCATCGTCAACCTGCCCGGCAGCCCCAAGGCCGTCCGCGAAAACCTGAAGAGCATCTTGCCCGCACTGCCTCACGCCCTGGCGCTGCTGCGCGAAGCGCCAGGGGCGGAGGCGGGGCATACGTTCAGAGATTAGTCTCTGGCCACCCTTCTGCGCGACACCCTTTTTCCCGGCGAATTCCAGAGTAGTGGAGGCTGGTAGATGGACGATGCGTTTCCAAAGGCCCGCGTGGCCGTGGTGCAGGCGGCGCCGGTCCTCTTCGACCGGGAGGCCAGCACTCAGAAAGCGTGTCGGTTGGTTGCCGACGCGGCGGCGCAGGGCGCACAACTGATCCTCTTTCCCGAGGCCTTCATCCCGGCCTATCCACGCGGGGTTGGGGTTCGGCACCGTCGTCGGGGGCCGAAGCGAGGCCGGTCGCCGGACCTGGGAGCGCTACTGGGCCAACTCGGTGGATGGGCGGGTCCGGCGACGGAGGAGCTGGCCGCCGCCGCACAGGAGGCCGGGGCATATCTGGCCATTGGGGTCGTCGAGCGAGACACCCAGTTCAGCCGGGGGACCTTGTCAGGAAATCGCCTGACTTGACTTCCTTTTCCTCTTGCCATAAACTGATGGTCACAAGTATAATGTCGGATACTTTGACCCGTGGGGCGACTCATTGGCCAAACATCCTTAGCGTGGTGAAAACTCCATGTCAACTGAATCATTGCCACTTTTTCCTGTGAATACCGTTCTTTTCCCCAGCATGGTGCTACCCCTTCACATCTTCGAGGAACGGTATAAACTGATGATCAACAACTGCCTGGCGCAGGATAAGCCTTTCGGGGTGGTTCTGATTTACTCCGGGTCTGAAGTAGAGGACTCGGCCATCCCGCACCCGGTGGGCACCGTGGCACGTATAGCCAATTGGGAATGGCTGCCCGATGGGCGCATGAATATTCTCACCGCGGGAGAGCGCCGATTCCGCATCGTCGATTTCGCCGAAGCCGAATTACCCTACCTGGAGGGTTTGGTTGAGTATTGGGACGATGAACCGGCCCAACATCGCGATCTGCCGGCGCTGACGAATAAGGTGAGTGACACTTTCGTCGATTATCTTACGCTTATTATGTCGCTGTCTGATCAGGCTTTGCCTATCAGTCAGCTTCAACTGCCCAGTGACCCTTCCATGCTCTCGTATCACATCGCATCCAACTTGCAAATCGAGATGAACGAGAGACAAGAACTTCTCGAAGAACCGTCGGCTGTGGCCCGGCTACAGCGCGAGTTGGTGCTCCTGCGCCGCGAAGGAAACTTTTTGCAGCGATTGATCAGTTTGCAGGGGAGCATCCACGAAGAGGATCTACTCTGGGGCGGGCTGCTTTACACGAATTAGCAATGCAATAAGGTGCAACGCACTTGCTTTGACTCGCAAAGTGCGTTGCACCTTCCGTACCGGCAAGGAGAGAATAGCCATGAGCCTCCAAGATCAACTGATGCAAGATTTGAAAGAGGCGATGAAAACGGGAGATGAGACGCGCAAGGCGACCATCCGCTTGCTGCGGGCTGCCATCAGCGCGGCCGAGATTGAGAAGCGAACTGCCTTCGTCGAGTCCCAGCAGGCGAAAGGGGTCGAGCCAGAGAGTCTCACCCTGGACGACGCTCAGTTCGCCCTCACCGATGAAGAGACGCTGGCCGTCCTCCAAAAACAGGCGAAGCAACGTCGCGATTCCATTGCCGCGTATGAGAAGGCGGGACGCGACGATTTGGTTGCTTCCGAACAGGCCGAGTTGGCCATCATAGACAGTTACCTGCCGCGTCAGATGACGCGAGAAGAGGTAGAGGTGGTCGTCCGCGAGACCGCGGACGACCTGGGTGTGTCTGATATGTCAGGCATGGGGCCTTTGATGAAACAAGTAATGGCTGAATTGAAGGGTAAGGCCGATGGGCGGCTGGTGAACGAGGTAGTGCGAGAGGTACTGAGTGGCGGATAGAGCAGGGGCGGGGCTCCTCTGCCCTATAGGGATGTGAAGATTGATACCGAATCCGCTGTCCAGGAAGAAACCATCCAAATCCAAGAGTGACTCGCCTTTGTCCGGTCTGGCCGGGCTGCGTGCGCTGATCATGGGGCTGTTATTTATCGCGTTGAGCAGCCTGATTTTGGTGTTACCGTTTCCTTTGACCGGCAGCAGCGAGCAACTCAGAGTAGGGGGCGTTGCACAGCGTGATGTGCTAGCGCCTCAACGCATCACGTACGTGAGCGAAATCCAGACCGAGAACGCTCGTGAACGTGCTGAGGCGTCCATCCCTGAGATTTACGATCCTCCCGACACGCACGTCGCCCGCCAACAGGTTGCGCGCGCGCGGGAGATTTTCGATTACTTGGAATCCGTCCGAGCCGATAACTATGCTTCCCCAGACGAGAAACGCCAGTTGATCTCGGCCGTCGAAGACCTCACGCTGAGCGATGGCGTGTTGGATATCTTGTTAAACGCCGACAGTGAGACCTGGTCAGAGATCGAGACAGAAACGATAGCCGCCCTCGGCCAGGCTATGCGTGCCGAGATTCGCCCCAATCAACTGCCGGCCGCGCGCCGGCGAGTGCCCCCGTTGCTGGGCTTCGACGTGAGCGACGGAGCGGCAACGGCTATAATTGCTATCGTCAACGACTTAATTCAGCCCAACACCTTCGTCAACGAAGAGCGCACCGCTGAAGAGCGGCAAACGGCGCGAGAGAGTGTGCAACCGCTTGTCGTCACCTACGAGCAAAACCAGCGGATTCTACGTGCTGGTGACCTGGTTGTGCTGGAGGATGTCGAGGCGCTTGAATCACTGGGATTGCAGGAGCCAGACTTCGAGCTAACCGATCTTTTGAGCGACGTAGCCTTTATCGCTCTCATTGGGCTGGTGATCGGCCTCTACGTGCTGCGTTTCCGGCCGCGCTTCCTCAACCGACCGCGTTACATGTGGCTGCTGCTTTTCCTCCTACTATTGTGTGTCGCCTTGATTCGCCTCATGGTGCCCGACCACACCATTCTGGCCTATCTATTCCCAATGGCAGCCTTCTCCATTATGGTGGCCGTGCTGATTGACGTGCAGTTGAGTATTCTGACCACCATCCTGACCGGACTCATCATCGGTTACATTGCCGACGGCTCGTGGGATCTCACAACTTATGCAGTGATGGGAGGGTTGGTAGGCATCTTCAGCCTGGGACAGGTCGAGCGGGTGAACCGGCTGCTTTGGGCGGGTGTCTACGTGTCTCTGACGAACGTGGCCGTCGTGTTGATACTCAACGCCCCCACCAATAACTTCGACTCGACGGGCTTGTTGCAGCTCGTCGTTGCAGCCGTGGCCAATGGGATTTTCTCCGCCAGTCTCACCTTGATTGGCTTCTTCCTGGCAGGCAACTTGCTGGGTATCATAACCTCCTTGCAACTCCAAGAGCTGGCCCGGCCGACCCAGCCCTTGCTGCGTCAGCTCCTGCTGCGTGCTCCGGGCACGTATCATCACAGCCTCATGGTCAGCAATCTAGCAGAGCAGGCAGCCGAACATATTGGTGCGGAGGCGCTGCTCACCCGGGTAGGAGCCTACTACCACGACGTGGGTAAGACGGTGCGGCCTTACTTCTTTGTCGAGAATCAAATGGACGGTATTAACGTCCAGGATCGCCTCGATCCTCGTACCAGTGCGCAGATAATCATCAGTCACGTGAAAGACGGACTCGAGTTGGCGAAGAAATATGGCCTGCCGCGTGATGTGCGCGCCTTTATTCCTGAACATCAGGGGACGGGCCTCATCTCGTTCTTCTATCACCAGGCCCTTGAACAGGCAGACGACCCTAGCCTGGTAGACGAAGACGATTTTCGCTATCCAGGACCCAAGCCCCAGAGTAGAGAGACAGCCATCGTGATGCTGGCTGATAGTAGTGAGGCAGCAGTGCGCGCTGCGAATCCTGGCTCCGTCGAGGAGATCGACAAAATCGTGCACGGCATCATCAACAAGAAGCTGACCAGCGGTGAACTGGATGAATGCGATTTGACTACGCACGACCTGGCTCAAATCCGGGGCGCGTTCGTGGAGATGCTGCACGGCGTGTTTCATCCCCGTGTGAAATACCCGGAGGAAGTAAAAGAGGAGCTTGCCAGCGGGGCGCGAGCTGCTCTCCCGCTCCCCGAATCAGTCCCGGCCACCACCGCCACCCCAACCGGGGAGGAATAGGGCTGTCCCCTATGAAGGTAGTCGGCGCACAGTTCAGAGAGTAATACCTATGGCAGCGTCGGTCCAAGTGCAAATCGAGGAGCCATTCGCAGCCAGTGTCTCTCCGGGCCGGCTCAAAACCGCCGCGGAGGTGACTCTGGAGGCTGAAGGCCATAGCACAGGGGAACTGACGCTGGTCATTACCGACGACGAGGCGTTACGCGCCCTCAACTGGGCCCACCTTGGCATTGACGCGCCGACCGACGTGCTCTCCTTCGGCGGCGAGTCACCAGGATTCGTGAGCCCGCCGTCCGTAGATACGTACCTGGGAGACGTAGTGATCGCCTATCCCCAGGCCAAGAAGCAGTCATCGGCCGCCGGACATCCCCTCGAAGCAGAATTGACCCTGTTGGTGGTTCACGGCGTGTTGCATCTGCTGGGCTACGATCACGTGCGCTCCGAGGACAAAGCGGTGATGTGGAAACGGCAAGGGGAAATACTGTCTCGATTGGGGCTGACCCACGTGCAGCCTGCCTAGATTGACTATGTCAATACGGCCCAGTTATTAAATCTGTAGCGCTTTTGTGGTATGCACCGATCCACTTTTTTGACCAGTTTCAAGTACGCTTTCTCAGGTATGTGGCACGTTTTGCGGACACAGCGCAACGCGCGCATACACCTGTCGTTGGCGCTAGTTGTAATAGTGCTCGGCCTTTGGCTGGGGCTAAGCCGCATCGAGTGGGCCATTATCGTCCTCACCATCGGCCTGGTGTTGGCCGCCGAGTCGTTTAATACGGTGGCTGAGGCGGCTGTGGACCTGGCAACAGCGGAGTACCATCCCCTGGCCAAGATCGCCAAAGACGTGGCAGCGGGCGCTGTGCTGCTGATGGCCATCACCGCCGTTGTTGTCGGTCTTCTAATCCTAGGGCCTCCGCTGTGGGCTGCCCTTCTCACTATGTTCTAGATCTAGAAACCCGGCTTTTTGGAAAAATCTGGTTTCTGAGACATTGAAAACGATCAAGCCGGGCAACAGTCCGCTGGTCTGATCAGAGAGTGTGATTCTCTTGCCAGGTAGATCAGGCTGTGTTACAATAAAGACCGAATTCCTCTCATATCTTCTTTGCTTGCTGAAATCTCAATAGGGGGAGGTTGAGCTATGATAACTGTCCGACAGCTCTTGCGAGGCAAGGGACACGACGTTTGGCACATCGCCCCGGACGCTTCGGTGTACGATGCGCTCAAGTTGATGGCCATCAAAGAGATAGGATCGCTGCTGGTGTTGGAGGGAGAGGAATTGGTCGGTATCATCTCCGAACGAGATTATGCGCGGAAGGTGGTCCTGAAAGAAAAAACGACCGTGGACACCCCCGTCAAGGAGATTATGACCCAGGAAGTGATATCTCTACGTCCGGAACAAACCATCCAAGAATGTATGGCCCTGATGACTGACAAGCGTATCCGACATCTACCGGTACTCGAAAACGACCGGCTGGTGGGCATCATTTCCATCGGGGATGTAGTCAAGGCCATCATCTCTCAGCAAGAGTTTATGATCGAGCAGCTTGAAAGATACATTGACGGTGGGTGATCTTATACATATTCAGCGCGCTCAACGGCGTGAATGACTCTCACCTACCTCTGCTGCCAGAGGTCCAGTCCACTAGGGGGGATCGGGCTGGACCTCTCGCTTTGTAAGGTGAGAATAACGGTCCGATTTGACAACCCAATATGCGCGTGGTACAAGAACTGCATAATGGAGAGTCTTAACTGGCCGGTCCTGAACCCGAGTCCAGAGCTGTGAAAGATGCACGAACTCCCGGTAACTGAAGGCATTCTGAATGTTGCGCTGGAGGCAGCCCAGCAGAACGGCGCCCGGCGTATCATGGCCATCGACCTGGTAATCGGCGAACTGGCCGGTATCGTGGACGACTCCGTCCAGTTCTACTTCGACATTCTGAGCAAAGACACTATCGCCGAGGGGGCTGTCCTCCGTTTCCGCCGTGAACAGGCTGCTGCTAACTGTGGGGATTGTGGCCATCAATTCCCGGTCGAAGTGCCTCTCACCGCTGTATGCCCAGTCTGTGGGGGGAACCGGCTGCGCGTTTCGGGCGGCAGAGAATTTTTTATCGAAAGCATCGAGGTGGAAGATGAAGATTCCGGTAGTGAAGGAGATTCTGAGCGCGAACGATCAGGTGGCGGCTGAGAACCGGGTTGCCTTTGACGCTGCCGGCGTTCTCGTACTCAATCTGATGGCATCACCGGGCGCTGGCAAGACCAGTCTCATCTTATCCACAGTCGACCAGCTACCTGAAGAGGTACGCCCCGGTGTTATCGAAGGGGACCTGGCTTCGACCATTGACGCCGACACTGTCGCAGCTCGTGGCATCCCCGTGGTGCAAATCAACACCGGGGGCAGTTGTCATCTGGATGCCCCCATGATCCGCATTGCCTTGCCCAACTTGCCTCTGGATGAGATGGATCTGCTCTTCATTGAGAACGTGGGCAACCTGGTGTGCACGGCCGACTTTGCCCTGGGTGCGGACTTGGCCGTAGTGGTGGCCAGCGCGCCGGAGGGTCACGACAAGCCTTATAAATACCCAGGTATGTTCGCCAGCGCGGACGCGGTAGTGCTCAATAAGGCTGATCTATTGGAAGTCTTTGAGTTCGACGTGGACTACTTCCGGCGTGGCCTGGAGATGCTCAACCCAGGCGTCCCTCTCTTTGTCGTCTCCTGCCGCACAGGTGATGGGATAAAGGAATGGGTGGCATGGTTACTCTCGTGTCTGCATTGACGCTTATCCCTGATAGCGTAATGAGAGTTCTCGGAAAGTGGCTGAAAGCGGTTGGACTCCTCAGCTTGCTGAGGCTTTAACCCGAACAAGTTCGAGACTCCAGAAGGACTTGTATAGAGTTGGCTGACTTTCCGAGAACTCTCCTAATCGCAACGGAGGCGCAAGGCTGAAAGCCAGAGTTGTGGCCAGTCCTAACATCCATTTTGGAAAACCTTGCGTTGCTGGCACCAGAATACCAGTGCGAAGTGTCCTCGAATTGGTAGGTGAGGGTCTTTCCTTTACGAATATCATTCAGGATTATTACCCCGCCCTCGAGGTCGAGGACATCCGCGCCTGCATCCAATATGCTATTGATGTAATTGAGGCGGAAGATATACGAATAGCGGCTAGAGCAACATGAGTTTTATCAGGAACACCTGTGTCTGAAATTCAGCGTTTGCGAGTTGAAATCCACGGCGCTGTCCAAGGAGTCGGCTTCCGCCCGTTTGTTTATCGATTGGCTACCGAGTATGCGCTCTCCGGCTGGGTTATCAACGATACGCGTGGCGTCTTCATCGAGGTCGAAGGCCCCCAGGCGGAACTGGCTCGCTTTTTGGAACGCCTGCCGATAGAGAAGCCCCCTCGCGCCATCGTCCACAGCTTGGAATCAGCCTGGCTCGAGCCCATCGGCTACGAGCATTTTGAGATCCGACACAGCGACGATCAGGGTGCGAAGACCGTCCTGGTGCTGCCCGATATCGCCACTTGCGCCGATTGTCTGGCCGAAGTCCTGGACCCCACCGATCGCCGTCACCGCTACCCCTTCACCAACTGCACCAACTGTGGCCCCCGCTTCACCATCATCCAGGCCCTACCTTACGACCGGCCCAACACCACCATGCGCCAGTTTATTCTGTGCCCAGAGTGCCAGGCCGAGTATGAAGACCCGCTGGACAGGCGCTTCCACGCCCAACCCAACGCCTGCCCTGTCTGCGGGCCACGCCTGGAATTGTGGACGCCCGCTGGTGATTCTCTGGCAGAAGGAGACGACGCCCTGCATCGCACCGCCGACGCGCTGCGTGCTGGTCAGATTGCGGCTGTAAAAGGTCTGGGGGGCTTCCACCTGATGGTGGATGCGCGCAATGCTGAGGCCATCGCCCGTCTGCGCGAGCGCAAGCCGCGCCGCGATAAGCCTTTCGCACTTATGGTCCGCGACCTGGATCAGGCCAAGGCCCTGTGTGAGATTCCTCCCCAGGCCGCGGAGTTGCTTAGCTCCGCCGAGGCGCCTATCGTGCTACTGCGACGCCGGGCCACGGCTCCTGTGGCCGAAAACGCAGCCCCCGGCAACCCAACGCTAGGGGTGATGCTTCCCTACGCACCCTTGCACCACCTGCTGCTGCAGGAGCTGGATTGCCCGGTGATCGCCACCAGTGGCAACTTGACCGACGAGCCTATCTGCACCGACGAGCCCGAAGCCATCCAACGCCGGGGCCACATCGCCGCCCTCTTCCTGGTGCACGCCCGGCCCCTCGCCCGCCACGTGGATGACAGCGTGG
>JAUVPY010000441.1 GCA_030598425.1 Anaerolineae bacterium | reverse complement strand
TGCACGTCACCTTATATTGGACCGCCGAGTCGGCCCCAGCGCAGAACTACGCCCCTTTTGTACACCTGGTCGACGATATGGGCCAGGTGTGGGGTGCATCGTTGGAGCGTTCCAACGACGCCTTCAGCTTCCACCCGCCCACTCGTTGGGAGCCGGGGCAGTTGGTTCGCTCTGATTTCGACGTGAATCTCAACCCCCTCGCCCCGCCCGGATACTACACGTTGGTGGTCGGCCTGCGCGATGCGTCGGGCGGGCAGGTGCCCTTGGCCGATGGCTCACCCCAAGCCCCCTTAGCCATCATCGAGGTTGTGAGATGATTTTTGACAGGGGTGAGTCCCTGTGGTACGCTAAATCCTGCCCATTGCTATGTGTTCCATTTCGCGTCTTAGATTTGGTATATGAATGAACTGAGATTTGGCCCCAAGAATTCCATGAGCAGCCTGTTTCTCGTCTTCTGCTGCTCGTTATTGGTCGCGCTGGCGCTAACTGCTTGCGGAATCCGCCCCTTGCTCTACGAGGTGTCAGCCCAGCCTGAGGTGATCACCCCGAACGCCGACGGGCTGGAGGACGTGACGCGTATCGCTTACAAGCTCTCCCGCAGCGCGGACCTCTCCATCTACCTGGTAGACGAAGCCGGAGAACGTCATTACTTCCGCCAGAACCGGCGCAGATCGGCCGGTGACTACCGCGTGGACTTCGGCGGCGTAGTTGACGGCGGCATGTTGCCCGACGGACGCTACAATTGGGTTGTGGAAGCCGTCACCGACGATGGGGCTACCAGCCGCGCCGAGGGGGTGTTGGTCGTCCAAGATGCCGACGTCGAACGTCCTGAATTCGAGGGATTCAGTATTTATCCCCAGGTCTTCACCCCCAACCAGGACGGCAAACAGGACCGGGCGACCATCAATTACTACCTGACCAAGGAAGCTGATGTAAGCGTCTACTTGTTCGGCCCTGATGGGCAGAAGTACCCTATCGCTGAGAAGGAGCGGGATGTGGAGCCGGGCGAGCCTGGCTTCCATACTTACGATTACGAAGGCGGCGTTGACCTGGGCGCCGATCCCCCCCCAGATGGTGATTATATCGTTCGTGCTGAGGCGGTGGACCGGGTTGGAAACCGCACCGTGGTCACCGGTACGCTCACCATTCAGGATGGCGGTCGTCCTCGCGCCGACATCGTCAACGCCGACGTGGAGTTCTACAACCCCGAAACGGGTGACAAAGTGGTTCCACTGGGCAGCACGTTGGCCTTTACGCTTACCGTGGAAAACACGGGCTTGGTGCCCATCCGCACCACCGGGCCTGACTCCGGCACACATTACCGCAGCGACCAGAATTTCAACACGTTGGACACTTATGAGACACCCGGGGCCTGGCGCGTGGGCATCGACTATGAAGGCAACCCTAGTTACGCCTATCCCTACCGCTGGGGGCTGGGCCAGTTGGAGGATCTGGAAAGCCGCGTCATTGATGGGCAGACTTTCTACTATTTGATGCCCGGCCAGCGAATGATCGTCACTGGCAGTATCCAGATCGTAGATGTGCCCGCAGCTAGCAAAGATAGAGTCTTCTTCTGGGCCGGCCTTATCCACGAGCAGGTTCGCATTGACACCTTCAACGACTTCGTAGACCCTCAGCAGATTGTCATTGGCTTTTGAAAATGTGACCAATGGCATGTTGGCGCTTCTCCTACCCTAGTGGTATAGTGTCGAGGTAGGGGGATTAGAATTGCCAACTCGACCTGAGGTCAACCGGCTGCTGGCCAAGGGGGTGGCGTCTGCGAAGGCCGGGCAGCGCGCGGAAGCCTATAATCTACTTCTGGATGTCATCGAACTCGACCGGCACAACGAACTGGCCTGGCTGTGGTTAAGCACTGTCACCGATAACCCCGAAGACCAGCGTGTCTGTCTGGAAAACGTCCTGACCATTAATCCCGATAACACCGCAGCCCGAGAACGACTGGCCGCCCTGGCGGCCAACGGTGCACAACGGGGTGACGCCTCACCAAAAGTGGTGATCTGTCCGCAGTGCGGGGCGGGCAACCGGGATTTTGTTCGTGAGTGCGGTGCGTGCGGCTATGCCTTCTTCCGCCCTTGCGCTATATGCGGTGAGTTCAACCCGAGCGATGCTCAAATGTGTAGCCAATGCGGCTCAACTTTGATTCTCCCTGACGCGCGCGTCGCCCAGCCGAGCCAGCAGCCTGCTGCGACCATGGCTAGTAGCCCAGCGACCTCGCGCCCATTGCTCCCCATCACCCTCTGGCCAGTCGTTGCATTCTGGGTTGGCGTCTCTGTTTTTTTCATCGCCGGCGGCATCGCTGCCTTATACCAATTTGTGAGTATCGTGCTGTACGCCAGAGGCGTCGTTCAAAACCTGAGTCCGAATGAGGTCGCCTGGCTACCTGTGGGCCTGTTTTTTCTCGTATTCGGGCTTGTCGGTATTGGCTTAGCCTGGCAACTCGCCCATCGCCGGTCCGGGGGTTATTACGGGAGTCTGGTCTTCGGCCTGGTGCTGACCTTGCTGGGTCCCGGCGTCAGCCTGGTTTTGGAACCGCCCAACTATCTTACAACCGTGTGTACTGGCTTAATGCCAGCCGCTGCTGTATTGTTCACTCTGGCCGCAATGGCTGGTTTTGAATCGAACGCAGATCGCCTATGACCGCTCCATGGCTCAAAACGCTGGACGAAATCGAAGGGAGCGATTTGCCTCTGGTCGGGGGCAAAGCCTTTAATCTGGCGACTTTGCGCAGACACGGCCTGCCGGCAACCAATGGGCTGGTGGTGACTTGCGCCTTTTTTGAGGCACATCTCCGGCATCACCAGTTTATCCCTATCTGGGCCGGATCCCCCGACGTGGCCGTCACCGAGGGCGCCCTCTGCTGGTTGGCCGACGCTCTCAAGACCAGCCCAATGGCGCCCGAATTGATGGACGCCCTGAAGGCTCGGCTGGCCGAGACCTTTCCTGACGTCGAGTCCTTCGCCGTCCGGTCGTCCGCCGTCGACGAAGACACCCCCCGGCACACTTTCTCCGGCATCCACGTGTCCGAGCTGGGGGTCCCCCGCGAGATGGTGCCCATCAGTCTAAGCCGATGTTGGGCGTCAGCTCTCTCCAAGCCGGCATTGGAATATCGGCGCCAACACGGTATTCCTATCCAATCCATCCGGCTGGCCGTGCTCATTCAGCCCTATATCCAGCCAGCAGTGGCTGGCGTTGCCTTCACCATCAACCCTCTATCGGGCGCCCGCGACGAAATGGT
>JAUVPY010000146.1 GCA_030598425.1 Anaerolineae bacterium | reverse complement strand
TCTTCGCGGCCTATCCTACCGCCAGGATCCTGCACATGATCCGCGACCCCCGCGACAGATATGCCTCAGTCATCACCCGCTGGAAGGTCCGGCGAGGAGGAATCGGCGCTGGAACAGCGATGTGGCTGTCGTCGGCAAGGCTAGCGAAACGCCATCAGCAACGATACCCGGACCGCTATAGAACCGTCCGCTACGAAGCGTTGGCGACTCGGCCCGAAGAAAACCTGCGAGAGATCTGCGCTTTCATCGGTGAAGACTATTCGCCTGCTATGCTCGCGATGGAAGGCGGAGGATCCTTTCTGGAAAAGGGCGGGAATAGCTCCTACGGCGAGCGCGAGCCGGGCGTAATCTCGACCAATTCGATCGGCCGCTTCCGCCAGGTCTTGCCCAAGGGTGAGATCGCGTTCGTCCAAGCACGTGCCGCACAGGAGATGCCGGCATTTGACTACCAACTGGAGCCGATCCAGTTTGCGTTCAGCGAACGGCTCTCATACATGTTTGCCGATTGGCCAGCGAATCTGGCGCGGATGATCTCTTGGCGTGCCTTGAATGCCCTCCAGAATCGAAAGGGGCGCCCCGTGCCGTCTTTCCAGATAGTTCCTGAAGCAAGCTCTACGTGATCAAGTGTCCAAAGCGCGGCGGATCAATGGGATCTAGCCTGCATGTGAAGAAGTAAGCTATGTCCTCACTACTACGTTCCTTATCTAGTTCTATGGCCAGACGGGACAGATTGAGGTTTGTTTCAACTGGGAGTCTCGTCTTACTGGGATCGGTCATGGCCATTGTCGTGGCGTACCTGGTTGTGGTAGGGCGCTGGCCCATCGCCTTGGGGCTTGTCTTGGCCGTGCCGGGATTCATTCTCTTGCACAGGGATCCCCTCCTCGGCCTCATCATCTGGTTACTCCTGGCCCCGTTTCTGATGACGACCGAAACAGCCATGCTGCGCAGGGTATACTGGATGATCCACCGCGTCCTACCACCTCTTGTGCTAGCTACTGTTGTGCTCAGTTCCTTACTGCGGATCCGCAGACGTAAGCTGCCCAAGCCGGGCCCGGCCGAGTTCGCCGTGGTCGGATACCTGGTGGCCACTCAATTGTCAATCGTCTATCTTAGCGATGACATCCAAGCCACGACGTATCATCTTTACGATCGTGTCTTCATCCCTATGTGCCTGTATCTGCTCGTCCGGATATCGGCCCCCAGCGAAAAAGACCTGCAGCGGTTGATGCCTGTTGCCTGGTTCGTGTGCGCTTCTCAATCGATCATCGGTATCGTCTCCTGGACTGCGCCACAGGTCTTGCCGTCGATGTGGTTTGGACGGTACGTAGGTAACCGGACCGTAGGCTCGCTGGTCAATCCAAGTACCTATACTGCGACGTTGGTGTTTAGCGGTCTCCTCACCCTGCACGCTGCACTGAATCGGAAACCAGGGCCAGTTCGTACCTTGTATGTATCCACGGTTGTTGTGGCCGGTTTCTGTGTCTTTCTCTCGTTTACGAGGTCTAGCTGGATAGGCGGGATACTCGTCATCCTGGGGCTGATCTGCCTTTATCCGAAGTTTATGACCCGGCTTGGTCTTGTCGTTCTGATCGCGATAATCACTATAGGCGGGGGGCTCCTGGCCGATCAATTGAGCCATGCCAGCGAACGCCTGTACTCTAGCCAATCTGAGGAATCGGCCCTGAGCCGGTTGCCTGTGTACTACGCCGCCCTTCGGATGTTCGAGGCCAAACCCGTGTCTGGTTGGGGGTATGGCAACTTTGACCGCTTTGATCGACAGTTTCAGGGCCGGGTCCTCGATCTGGTTAGTCCCGAGAGGGACCACGCTTCTCACAACGTATACTTGACGGTTGCCGCCGAGCAAGGGATCATAGGCCTCTCGCTCTATCTGGCACCGATGCTCTGGTGGCTGATAGCAACCCTGAAGGCATTGCCAAGAATGCCGACACGAGGCTTTTGGAGCAAGAAACTGCTGATTGCGCTCTGGCTGGTCATCTTTAACCATTTCATCATCAACAACTTCTTCAAAATGCGCATCGTTTTTGGTTGGGGCACGTGGTGGATAGTGTTGGGCTTGATTGCCAATCTGGTTCAAGCTCATCTTGTGCCCGGCGAGCTTGACTCCAAGGCCCACACGCGCCTGGCGGCGTCGTGACCGAGAGGCGGAGGGCCCCCGCCACCTGGGAATCGAGTCAATGTCGACCTGCTTGAAGAGGGCATCCAAGTGAACGAATCGTTCGAACGCTTGTGGGTTTCTTTCACTGATTTCTACGGATGGCGACGGTTTGCCAAATTGAGATGATAGTTGATCCGAAGGAGAAATCGGTCTCGCTAGAGGCTGTCGCCAATCTAGTTCAGGCTCTGAACCAACACGGCGTCCGGTACTGCCACTGGAAGAGCAACCTGAGGTTGGAGCAAGGCCTGCGCGGCCAGACCGATCTAGATCTGCTGGTGGATCGTGAACACGGCCAGGTTTTCAGGCGGATTCTCTGCGAACACAACGTCAAACCTGTTCTCGCCGCGCCCGGAAAACGCTATCCCGCCATTGAGGACTATCTGGGCTTCGATCCGGCCAGTGGCCAACTGTTTCATCTGCACGTCCACTATCAACTCGTTCTGGGTGAACAGTTCGTCAAGAATTATCGCCTGCCCCTGGAAGCGCACTTCCTTGATTCCGCCCAACTGCGGCATGGGGTCAAGATCCCCGCTCCGGAGTTGGAGATCATCGTGCTCTCCATTCGGGCCCTCCTCAAGTATCGTGACCGGGATGCTATCAAAGATGTCTTGTCCATTCGCTCACCTGGCCTGCCGACTGATATCCTAGAAGAAATCGCGCCTCTCTTGGAGCAGACTTCCCTGGACCGTATCGCTCAGACGTTGGCTGGGGTAGCTGGTATTGTGCCCGCTGACGTTGTGCTGCAATTCCTTGACATCGTCGTCGACACACCCAGAGCAGGCTGGTCGCTTTGCCGCTTGCGAAGGCGCACGCGCCGGGCACTGGGCCGCTACCAACGGTGCAGTCGATTGAAGGCGACACTCAAGTACTTTCATGAGCTGTGGCGGCGACGTAGATCATTGCTCAAGTTCTCATCAGATCAGAACATGACGCCGATTGCTGGCGGTACCATAATGGCCTTGATCGGCGCAGATGGAGCGGGCAAATCGACCATGTGCCAGAAGCTTGCCCAGTGGCTGGGCCGGAGGTTGAATGTGCACAGCTACTACCTGGGCAGCAAGCAACCCTCACGTCGGAGCGAACTGCTTTACATTCTCTTCAGGATAGCCCGGCGCAGCCAACGCGCCGTTAGCCGTTGGCTCGGCGAGAAGAATGTACTCTCAAAGTGGATAGGTGGGCTGCGCGATATCCTTCTATCCGCGCATCATCTTTCCATCGGCCAGGATCGCCGCCGGCGCTACCGGGCCGGCAAGAAGAAGGCGATGGCCGGTTCGATTGTGATCTACGATCGGTATCCGCTGGAATCGATCAGCACAGGCACGGAATTCCGCCTCCTGGATGGCCCACAGATTGCCGTGACCATCGACGGCGAAATGGGAGCCATCACGCGCGCTCTTGCCCGAGCAGAGAAAAACCTCTATCGCGGCATTCGCCTGCCCGATTACCTAATCGTGTTAGGCGTCAGCCCGGACGTTTCTTTGCAGCGCAAGCCAGACCACAGACGGGCCGCGATCGAGGCCAAAGCCCGAGCTGTGGGCGAGCTGAAGGCCATGGCCAACTCGGATGCCAGAAAGCTCGGCTTGATCTATCTCAACGCCGATCTCCCCCTCGAAGGCGTGTTGAGCCAACTCAAGACGAGGATATGGCGGGTGCTGTAAGCAGGGAGTCTTGCTGGTCGCCGTGCTTGACTGAGGTTCAACTCTGAGGAGTGCAAGTGGTTATCGAGTTCATTGGCACGCCTGGCGCGGGCAAAACGACGCTCTTACCCATCGTGGCTGAGTATCTCCAGGAGCGAGGTATCCGTGCGCGCTCGGTTGTGGAGGCGGCCCGACCTTACGCGCAACGGACATTCTTGGGTAGAGCCGTCAGCCGTCTGGTTCCGCAATCATTGCGCCGGCCCCTGCTGTGGCAAGTCTTCTACTATCTCAGTGCCCTATACAGGCTGAGGTTCTTCACCAAACACCCAAGGCTGATCCGGCAGGTGTTGAGCTCGCAGAAGCGCCGGCCAATCCCTGTTGACGCCCGGCGGCACGTTACCTACTGGTTCTTTCACCTAGTCGGGTGCTACGAGTTTCTCACAGCCCACGCCTGCCCCGACGAAGCGTTGATTCTTGACGAGGGCTTTGTCCACCGGGTGGTACAGATGAATGCCTCGGATGTGGAAGAACCGGACCCGGCCCAGATAGTAGCCTACGTTGATTTGCTGCCCCGGCCCGATTTGGTCATCGCAGTCCTTTCCCCCTTGGAAGTCTGCGAGAAACGCATATACCGTCGGGGGATCTGGAAACGGTTTGAGCACAAGAGCCCGGCAGAAGTCTCCCGCTATCTGGCCAACTCGCATCGCGTTGTAGACCTGACCGTAGACTATATCCGCAGCAAAGGATGGAACGTTATTGAAGTAGACAATTGGGGCGAGGAACTTGCGGCTTTGAGGGCGGAATTTCGGAGCAAGTTGACGATGACCCCGGCCTCTGCTTGTGAAATGCCCAGATCGGAGCAAACGCCGGAAAGAGAACTCACTATGGTCCAACAGCATCGTATTGTTCACCTGCCCCGGCCTTCTCGGCTGTCCTGGTACATAAGCGCTCGCCTACGGCCACCCGATATTGAGATCGACACCCTTCGCGAAGCTCTGAAGCAGTATGGGCTGGAGCCGGTCAGGCCCCCTCGGAATCTGCCTGTCGGCCGGCGGAACCGCAACGTGGAAGTGGACACCCATGCTGGCAAGAAACTGCTGAAGGGCTACAGACCACAGTGGCAGGTTGGAACGGTCAGGTACGCACATTCCATTCTCACCCGCCTGGCCCAACTTGACTTTCCTGCTCCACGGCTTGTCGCGGCACTCAACGGCGAGACCTTCGTCGCCATGGCGGGCCTCCACTACGCTTTGTTCGACTTTGCGGATGGAGTCGATTACACTGCGAAGTTCCTACTGCGCATTCATCGTCTTAAGCTCATGGCTGACGCCGGATGTGCCCTGGCCTGTCTCCACCGACAACTCAAAGGATTCATGCCGGAGGGGTACCACCATATGGGATTCCGGGCCTATACAGGCAGCCGATGGCGAGATATGGCCTGGCACGTTGACAAGGTGGATGATCTGAAGGAGAGATCGAGCAGACTCACCGGTTCGGAGGAGAGAACTCACGTCGATTGGCTTATCCAGAATAGCAGCTACATCATAGAGGAACTTGGCCGGCTCGATGAGAGGCTGAGCGTGGCTCAGTTACCGCGGCTGGTGATTCATGGCGACTACGGCCTGCACAATCTGTTGTTCTCGAAAGACGGCGTGGTAATGCCACTCGATTTCGAGCTGGCTCGCCTCGAGTGGCGGCTGAGTGACCTCGTTTCATGTCTGTCTCGACTGCGCTACAGCAAGCGTGGAGAAGTGGCCTATGACTTCGAGAGTATGCACTGGTTCATGGAGGGCTATCAATCTGAGTACCCGTTGAGTGGCGACGAGTGGCAGCTTCTGCCTCAGGTGTGGAGGTTCTACAAGATGCAAGGAGCGGTGCAGTACTGGAATTCCTATTTCCAGACGCGCGGCCCCACGCGCAAGCTGGTCTCCGCCCGGGACGCGATGAACCAGGCCGATTGGGCCCTGAGCCATCCAGACAGACTGCTGCAGCTTAATGCGAGGCCAACGTCTTCGTTTGCCATCGGCTCAAATGAACCTAGTCGAGCCTCTGATCTTCACGGCCCCGGCTAGTGCCACAGGCCCTGCGGGATCTGTGGATGATACGGCACAAGTGCCCGATCTGCTAGGCAAAGGGATAACCCAGTGCAGAACGATCCGCTCAACGTGATGCAAGTTGTCAGCAATCTGGATATTGGCGGCGGGCAAGAGGTGGTGCGGACCCTGGTGGAGAACTTGGCGGAAGCTGGTTGTGTACCAGTTGTGTGTACCTTCAAGGATGGCCCGCTCCGCCACGACATAGAGGGCCTGGGCATTCCGGTCGAGGTCTTGCCCTCCCGGCGCTATAGCATTCTGGCCTTCCCTCGATTCGTTGCAGATATGGTACGCATGCGGCGAGCCCTGGTCGAGGTAGTGAATCAGCATGACATCGATGTTGTCCAGACGCACTTGCTCAGGCTTCTGGATTTCCTGGTCCTAACGTTACGATACAGAAGAGACCTTCTCGTTTTCTGGACATTTCAGAACGCCCACTTCACCCTCCGAGAAGATCACCTACTGCGGCATACGTGGTCACTCGGACCGAAGCGATGGGCTTACCGCGCGCTATACCGCTTGGCTGCGCGATGGGTCAATGGTTTCATCGCCGTCTCAGACGACGTCAAGACAGCTATCTTGGGAAGCTTCCGTCCTGATCCAGACAAGGTGACCGTTATCTGCAACAGTGTGGACGTTAGACGCTATCAGCAGCCGGTCGACCGATCCCGCGTACGTCGCGAACTGGGCTTGGCGGAGAACGCCCGCGTCGTGGCAGTCGTTGCCACGTTCAAGAAGCAGAAAGGGCATCGCTATCTTATCGAAGCCACGCCGTCGGTCGTCTCACAGTTTCCCGACTTGCATATCCTCCTCATCGGAGACGGCGAACTAAGAGAGGAGCTACAGGCCCAGGCAAGAGATGCAGG
>JAUVPY010000448.1 GCA_030598425.1 Anaerolineae bacterium | reverse complement strand
TCCGGATCATGCTCAAGCAGGGCACTCGCCACCTCAAAATTGTTCTCGTCTTTCTCACTCAACAGGAGAAATTTACTCGCCTTGTGTAGTGAGAGGCTTCTCCTGCGACGCAACAGACCCCCGGAGACCACGAAGACCCTGACCCCGGGATATGACCGCAGTTCGTCGAGATACGAATGTTGCGACTGGTCGACAATAACAATTACCCGGCGGGCGTTGCCAGTCGCCGTAATCCTGTTCAAGAATCCAAGTGTGAGCTCCCCTCCCCCAATTATCACGATCTTATTTTTGACGTTTCTCACACGCCAGACGGGCGGGCGCAAGGCACGCAGGATGGTTTCAAAGACTGCGGAAGCGGTCCAGATCGGCGCGGCAAAATACGCCATCCACAAGAGAATGCGCGCATACAGAGGTCCACCCGTCGGCGTGCCCAGATCCAGTCCGCCAAGGATAAACAGGCCAACCGCGTAATAGGCCTTGGAAAACAGGTCTGCCTCAGCCACACCCGGCCTCTCAGTGACGCCCACCCCCGCAGCGAGCCCCACAAAGCCACAACCGAAGATGGCGATCGCCGACCAGGACTTCCAGGACAGCTCCGGATCAAATGGAAAAACCAGTCTTGCCATATTGGCGTTACCTCTACCTATTCCCCGTTACTACGCTTAACGCGTGCGCAGAAGTCCTGTGCCGATGGGGGAAGATAATCCATCCTCGGGTATGGAGCGGGCCTTTTTGGTTTCATGTCGCGTTTAAATACGTTCAACAACCGTAGTAATACCCTGCCCAAGGCCGATACACATAGTGGCGACACCCAGGGTCAGGTCCCTGTCTTCCATGACGTTCAGCAGTGAGCCAGTGATACGAGTACCGGAGCAGCCAAAGGGGTGACCCAGGGCGATTGCGCCGCCGTGTACATTCACCTTCTCGTCCATTTTCTCCAGCAGACCCAGGTCCTTCAGCACCGGCAGAGCCTGTGCGGAGAAAGCCTCGTTCAGTTCAACCATATCGATATCATCGATTGTCAGGCCGAGTTTCTTCAGGGCTTTTTGGGTAGAGGGCACGGGACCGTAACCCATAATGGAGGGATCCACGCCCGCCAGCGCCATGCCCTTCACTTTCGCGATGGGTTTCAGACCCAGAGCCTGGGCCCTCTGGGCAGACATCATCAGCATGGCAGAAGCGCCGTCTGAAATCTGGGAGGACTGGCCTGCTGTTACGGTGCCGCCCTGCGGATTGACTGAGGGCTGTAGTGACGCGAGCCCCTCCAGAGTCGTTTCGGGGCGAATGGTTTCGTCTTCAGTGACACTGACCAATGCACCGCTCTCGTCGTGGCCGTCGATAGCAATGATTTCGCGCCTGAACTTGCCCTCCACGGTGGCCTTGTGAGCCAACTGGTGGGAGCGCAGGCCCAGTTTGTCCTGGTCCTCGCGGCTGATGCCGTGCATCAGGGCCAGCATTTCGGCGGTCATGCCCATCATGCCAGCGGCCTTGGCCACGGAGCGCCCCATGCGTGGATTGGGGTCAATATTGACGGGATCCATCATGGGCAGGTGGCCCAGGTGCTCGACGCCGCCTACCAGGTAAACATCGCCGATGCCCGCCATGATGTTGGCCGCCGCGCTCTGCAGTGCACTCATGGAAGAACCGCACAGGCGGTTCACGGTTTGTGCGGGGATAGTGTGTGGCAGTTCGGCGTTAAGCACGATCATGCGTGCCAGGTTCATGCCCTGTTCACCGCGCTGGATCACACAGCCCCAGATCAGGTCGTCGATCTCGGCCGGATTCAGCGCCTCATTACGCCCCAACAGGCCCTTGATAACTTCTGCAGACAGATCGTCAGCGCGTACGTTGCGGAAGCAACCGTTCTTGGAACGCCCCATGGCCGAGCGGGCGTAATCTACAATCACTGCGTCTCTTGGATTCAAACTCACAGTATTTCTCCTTTAATTAGCCCATTGCTTAATAGTAAGTCTTGCCGTTGGCAAGCATGTCTTTCATGCCGTCGGTCAGCTCGTAGGCCTTGCCCAGGTGAGCGAACTTCTCGGAAGCCTCGGCAATATGAGCCATGCCTACCGTGTCCATCCAGCGGAAGATACCGCCGCGGAAGGGCGGGAAGCCAACGCCGTACAGCAGGGCCAGATCCGCCTCAGCGGGAGAACCGACGATGCCTTCTTCTACACAGCGGGCCATCTCGATGGCCATGGGCAGCATCATGCGGGCGATGATATCGTCGCGTTCGAATTCCACGCGATCACCAACAACACCGGCAATCATGGTGTAGACCTCTTCACTGACAGTCTTTTTCGGCTTGCCGCGCTTGTCCACCACATAGTCGTAGAAGCCCTTGTCGTTCTTCTGGCCGAATCGCTCCAGCTCGAACATCACTTCAGTGGCACTTTTGAAATCGGGTGCCATACGGTCCGGGAAGCCTTCAGCCATCACATTGGCAGCGTGAACGCCGGTGTCGATACCAACAACGTCCATCAGGTAGGCGGGGCCCATGGGCCAGCCCCAGCGCTCCATGACCTTGTCCACAGCCTGGAAGTCGGCGCCGTCACGCAGCAGGGCGTTGAAGCCACCAAAGTAGGGGAACAACACGCGGTTAACCAGGAAGCCGGGGCAGTCGTTAACAACAATCGCTTTCTTGCCCATCTTGTTGGCGTAGGCCACGGTGCGGGCAACGGCGTTGTCGGACGTCTTCTGGCCTCGGATAACCTCTACCAGCGGCATGGCGTGTACCGGGTTGAAGAAGTGCATGCCACAGAAGTTCTCCGGACGCTCCAGGCTTTCGGCCAGGCGGGTGATGGAGATAGTGGAGGTGTTGGAGGCCAGTACGGCGTCCTTGTCGATGTGCTTCTCGGCCTCGGCCAGCACCATGCCTTTGACCTTCTCGTTCTCGACAACCGCTTCAACCACGATGTCCACGTCGTCAAAGCCGGCGTAGGTCAGGGTGGGGTCGATGCTGTTGAGAATTGCGCCCATCTGCTCAGCGGACATGCGGCCGCGGTTAACGCGTTTGGCCAGAAGTTTGCTGGCTTCATTCAGGCCCAGGTCCAGTCCGTCCTGGTTGATGTCCTTCATCTTGATCGGAGTACCTTTCAGGGCGCTCTGGTAGGCGATACCGCCACCCATGATGCCCGCCCCCAGTACGGCGGCACGCTCAATCTTCTTGTCGGCTTTCTTTTCCCAGCCCTTGGCCTTCTTGA
>JAUVPY010000270.1 GCA_030598425.1 Anaerolineae bacterium | reverse complement strand
TATGCCGGTGGGCAATTTCCGCTGGTTGGGCAACACCTTGGGCGCCGTATTTGACTTCCATCAAGGCATCCGACCGGAATTAGTCTTGATCCTGACCAGCGTGTTGCTGTGGCAACGGGCCGCCAATGCCACCAGCCGGGATGTTGGCTTCTTCGGGGTGGGTCTCAGTTTTCGCCTGGGCTTGCTCTTGCTCATTTTGGGCGCTGGCGTACTCAGCTTCCTCAGAGGGCAGGATGCCAGGCCCATCCTTTGGCTGTATCTGGCCCTGGGCTTGATGGCTGTAGCCCTGGCTCGCATTCATGAGAAAACCACCGACGCCTGGAGCGTTGGGGCTTTGCCATCGCTGCGCCGCTTGGGAGGGTTGTTCCTGTCTGTAGGGATAACTGTGGGTGTTGCCACCCTTGTGTCGTTCTTCTACACACCAGATCGGATCAAAAGGACTTTGCTGGTTGCGCTAAGACCGCTCTGGCCCCTGCTAAGCCCTGTGCTGGGTTTGTTGGCGCAAGCGTTATTCCTGGTGTTGAAGCCTATTTTCATCGGGCTGGAATGGCTGTTAACGCGTTTGTTGCAGGATGTGGATTGGACCTTTATTGGAGAGTTCTTCGACGCTTTTGGAGAGACTTCTGACCAGGAGCAGGTACTGGAGCAAACTGAGGGAGTCTTCTCTGGTATGCCGCCTTGGGTCTGGACTAGCCTGCGTTACTTCCTGGTTCTGCTGGCAATCGTGGTTTTGGTGGGCTTTGTGCTGCTGTTTCTGAGCAGATTGCGTGTCAATTCAGAGCGGGACGATGCTGAGGAAACAGGCGACGAAGAGATCACGTTCGGCGGTGCCACATTTGGGCGGGGGCTCCGCTGGCTGCGCGACGTGGTAGGCTTGGTCAGACGTTTTGGCCTGAGCCGTCAGTTGCTCGCTGCTATTTCTGTGCAGAATATTTACGCCAACCTTTGCCGTCTGGGCCGGGGACGAGGCTTTCCTCGCCATCCGGCGCAACCGCCGGATGATTACTTGCCAGTTCTGGCTCAAGCCTTTCCCAGTCAGGAGGAGGCTCTATCGCGTATAACGGCTGCTTACATGCGCGTACACTATGGTGATCAATCTGTCACCGCTGTTGAGTTAGCCCAGTTGAGACAGGATTACAATCAGGTTCGAAAGAGCCGCTCGACTACTTAGTCGGTAGGCGTCCAGGGGTAGATTTCCCGTAGCCGCCGCTAATCAGGCAGCGTCAGCAGCCAGATGTTACGATCCTGGCTCTCGATGAAAGCCACCTGCCGGCCGTCAGGTGACACAGTCCAATCGCCGTTGGCAATCTTGAAGGGTGTCAGCCCGGGATCAGTCAGCCGGCGTACTTGCCCCGTGTTGGCATCGAATTCCCAGATTTCGTGGCTGGTCGCCTCGGGCTGAAACGGGACGATGAGTAGGCGGTAGCTATCGCGCCATTGGTATGCGCCAAACAAATCGGGCTCCAACTTGTGCCGCTCTGAGCCGTCAGTGTGTACCAGCCACACGGCGTTCTGCGCCGGATCGTCGTCCAGGGCCACAAAATAGGCCAGCCACCGACCGTCCGGCGACAATAGCCCCCCGCGAAGTCGTTCGCCGCGTGCCAGTTCCACGCTGCTGCCATCAACCAACGAATGTGTGAAGAGCACTTGCTCTTGGGCGTCAAGTGATTCGCGACCACCTAACAGCAGGACGTCATCAGAAATCCAGCCGCTGAAGCCCCCCCGAGGTAGCTCTGCCACCATCTGAGGCACGCTGCCATCCAGGTCTGCTACCCAGACCTGGGTCGTACGGCGCTCAAAGGGCAGATCATCGTCGCTTTTCTGCCACGCGACGCGCTTCTGGCCCGGCGAAACGAAGACCGGTTGGCCCTCGCTGGGCACCTCCCAGGCCGTTTCTGATGAGGGGCCTGTCCCCGATGCGGAGTCTGACTCGGGCGGCGCGCCTTCTCCTGATGCGTTTTCAGTCTCTGAGGGAGAGACCGCCGCTGACAATGGGTCGGCCAGACGCTCAATGACCGTGCTGTCCTGATCCAACTCGGTGCGCAGGGTCAGGTCGGGTGTGTAGAAGGCGATGCGGTCGGTGAGCAGTTCAGGCGTCGGTTCCAGTTGAGTCACGTCCACGGCCCAGATGCCTGTCGGTAGGTCGGGACCGGGTTTGTCGATGAACAGCACCTGGCGTGAGTCTGGTGACCAAAAGGGCTGGGTACAGCAATCGCCTTGGGTGAGGCGACGCAGTGCGGGCATCGGCGTCGGTGTTGGGCTTGGGACCGGGCTAGATGTCGGCGACGGGCTTGGGGCCGGAGTGACCGTTGGCGTCGGGCTGGGGGAAGGGGTTGGCTCCGCCGTAGGCAGTGCCGGTGTTGGCGTGGCGGTAACCTGGGCTGTCTGCGAACCGGGGGGCGATGTCGCTGATGGGCTTGGAGCAGGGCTCACGGAGATGCTCTGAGTGGCGCAGCCGGTGACAACCGAGACGGCTACCAGGGCACAAACACAGAATGCCTGGATCCGTCTCGGTGGCCTCCGCGTCTCTATCGTCATCAGGTGGGGGACAAACCTGGCTAAGATTTTGCGCATCGAATGTTAGCGCTGCCTCCAGTCCGGCGGCCAGGGATGGGCAAAGTCGTTGAGAAGCGGACCACCCACCACAATCTCTGGTTGGTCGTCCAACTGTTGCCACTTACGCGGCTCATCCAAATCACGCTCAAAGCCTGGGCGAAAGGGGCCGACCAGGGCCAAGGTATCCCAATCGGCCTCGATCAGAATCACCGGGTTGAATTTGCGCCAGTGGCGCAGGTCGCGGATCTCCAGGTGCAAGTGCGGGCGGCCGTGACAGGTCTCAGCCGGGTCGCCGCTGAGGGCCACCACGTCGCCAGCTTTGACAGGCTGCCCGACCTTCAACGCGGGCCGTTCTAACAGGTGGCCATAGAACGAGGCGTAACCTAGCTCTGGATGGTCGATCATCAAGTTGTGTGGGAGAGATCCAAAGTTCAGATTATCCGCGGCAAAGACGACACCGTCGGCGATAGCCACGATTTCAGTGCCGCAAGGGGCGCTGAAATCTACGCCGAAGTGAATGCCCTGACCGGCACTGTAGGTCGTGTCACGTTGAAAGTAAGCCCCGATGGTGTTGCCGTACGGCTGGGCCATCAGCCAGGTATCCGGGCCTGGACGCTCCTTGAAGGGCAGAATAAATGGCTTTTCAGCTCCTGATTGAGCTTCAACTTGAGGGGGATGGATGACGGTACCAGCCAGCCAGATCATCGCCCAAGTCAACACGATATACGGCATCAGTCTCCTCAGCTTCCGAGTTCGGGGCCGGGGGAGGGTGAACATTTGCTTCTCCTCATATACGTTTGGTTTGACCGCGTAGGCAGAGATTATAGCAGTTCGCACTTGTTGCGGCAAGCTTACGTACGTGGGCGAGGATAACAGGCGCTGGTAAGAGTCCCTCAGATTCCGGCGTCAGTGAGATAGAGGGGAGCATAGACTGCTTCGGTGCTTCCCTATACACCTGAGTTCGGAATTACGTTGGTCAGCATCCCGAGTAGGCTCACAGAGCCGTATCGAGGGGTGCGGGTTCCGGGAAACCACCCTTCGATACGGGACCATGCCCTACTCAGGATGATTTCCCTCTCGGAAACTCCGAACTCAGGTCTATACCGGGACTCGCCGATCAAAATAACCCTGTGTGAAAGGGTAACGAGTGTTAGATAAAAGTAAGTGGCGCACATTGCTGCTCCTCTCGCTGGCGGAGTTGCTGGCGATGGCTGTCTGGTTCTCCGCGTCGGCTGTGGTACCTGCCCTCACCTCTGCCTGGAGTCTCACTGATTCTGGACGGGCGTGGCTCACTATGTCTGTGCAGATTGGCTTTGTCGTCGGCGCCTTTGGATCAGCAATTCTAAACCTGGCCGATCGCGTCTCTGCTCGCTGGCTGCTGGCTGCTTCAGCCCTGCTGGCTAGCCTGGCGACCGCCGTGATCCCAACCTTCGCGAATGGGCTCGGCCTTGCGCTTCCTGCGCGTTTTTTGACCGGGCTATTCTTGGCTGGCGTCTATCCTGTGGGTATGAAAATCATGGCAACCTGGACAAAGGAAGATCGAGGGCTGGGCATCGGGTTGTTGGTGGGAGCGCTTACACTTGGTTCAGCCATGCCGCATTTGCTCAACGCCTTTGGTGGCGTGAGTAACTGGCGACTGGTGCTGTACCTGGCGGCTGGCCTGGCCGCCTTGGGCGGGCTGATCGCAGCGCTGTTTGTGGACGAGGGTCCCTATCGCACAAAGACGCCGCGCTTCAACTGGAAGTACGTCGGTGAGATTCTACGTGATCGAGACATCGCGCTGGCAAACCTGGGTTACCTCGGCCACATGTGGGAACTCTACGCAATGTGGGCCTGGATACCTGTGTTCTTGCTGGCCAGCTTTCAGATTAGTGGTCTAAGCCCAACCTGGGCGAGCCTGGCAGCCTTCGCGGTTGTCGGCGCAGGCGGCGTTGGCAGCCTGGTCGCCGGGCGTTTGGCTGATCAAATGGGGCGTACCACCATTACCATTGCGTCGTTGCTCATCAGTGGAGCCTCCGCCCTGATGGTGGGTAGGCTGTTCGGCGGGAATCCGGTTCTGCTATTCGCCGTGACCTTGATCTGGGGCTTTGCTGTGGTGGCAGACTCAGCCCAGTTTTCGGCCTGCGTCAGTGAATTGTGTCGCACTCAATACCTCGGCACTGTGTTGACCTTGCAGACCAGCCTCGGCTTCCTCTTGACGTTGGTGACCATCCGACTGATACCCTTGTTAGTAGGGTGGGTCGGCTGGGGGTGGGCCTTTGCTTTTCTGGCCCTGGGTCCGGCGGTCGGGATTTGGGCAATGAGCACGCTCCAGCGTTCCCCTGCTGCCGTTC
>JAUVPY010000030.1 GCA_030598425.1 Anaerolineae bacterium | reverse complement strand
CAACACCGGCACCCATTCCCGCTCGCCACGGGCGATGAGGTCCAGGTCTCCCTCCATGCGGGCCGTGAAGCCCACATCTACAATGTCAGGGAAGTGCTTGACCAACACGTCATTCACTACGAAGCCCAATTCGGTGGGATGCAGTCGACGCTCTATTCGCTCTACGTAACCCCGATCATTGATAGTAGAGATGATAGGTGCGTAGGTGCTGGGCCGGCCTACTCCATACTCCTCCAAGGTTCGCACTAGCGTTGCCTCCGTGTAGCGCGGCGGTGGCTGGGTGAAGTGCTGTACGGGTAGCAATTGTACCAGGTCCACTACCTCGCCCGCCTCCAGTTCAGGCAGTATCTCAGCTACTTCCTCGTCAGGAGCGGTGTCTTCATCGCGGGCCTCCTCGTAAACAGCCAGGAAGCCAGGAAACTTCACTCGAGAGCCGCTAGCTCGGAGGAAATACTTCGATTGGCGGCTGATGGCGGATAGCTTCTCGGCGGTCAAAAGCTTGGCATCAGCAAACTGCCACTCACTATCCGCGATCACGTCCACTGATACCGTATCGTATATGGAAGGCGCCATCTGGCTGGCGATAAAACGTCGCCAGATAAGGGCGTACAATCGATACTGATCTCGAGTGAGAAATGGCTTGACCGTGCTCAGTTCACGCAAAACGCTGGTTGGCCGGATGGCCTCGTGCGCCTCCTGAGCACCCTTGGCCTTGGCCCGATACTGCGGAGGCGTTGGAGGGAGATAGTCCTGGCCGTAATGTTGGGCGATGTAGTCACGTGCCTCCGCTTGGGCAACCTCAGCGACGCTAGGGCTGTCAGTGCGCATATAGGTGATGAGGCCCACGGTGCCCTGCGTCCCCAGCTCAATACCCTCGTAAAGCTGCTGTGCTATCCGCATAATACGTCTGGCGGTGAAGCCTAGCCGCCGCGAGGCTTCCTGCTGCAAAGTGCTAGTGATAAAAGGAGGTGCGGGCTTTCGCTTCCGCTCGCCCTTGCGGACATCGGCCACCACATAGCTAGATCGTTCCAATTCTTCGACGATGAGGTGCGTATCTTGCTCATTTTTCAGATCCACCTTCTCGCCATTTATCTTGATCAGCTTGGCGATGAACGACGGACGCTCAGGAATCTGTTTGGCAAGTTCGGCGCGAATGGACCAATACTCCTCTGGCACAAAGGCCAGGATCTCCCGCTCACGCTCCACGATGAGACGCAAGGCAACACTTTGCACGCGGCCGGCCGAGGTGCGACCGCGCACGTTTTCCCAAAGGAGCGGGCTGATCTTATAGCCTACCAACCGGTCGAGAATCCGACGAGTCTGCTGAGCATTGACGCGGTTCATATCCAAATCCCGAGGCTGAGAAAAGGCCTCAGTAATGGCGTTCTTGGTGATCTCGTGAAAAACTACCCGCCGCGCCTGGTCGTTCTCAATGCCAACCGCTTCGATCAGATGCCAGGCGATGGCCTCCCCCTCTCGATCAGGGTCGGTGGCTAGATATACCTCGGCGGCATTCTTCACAGCGGCCTTCAACTCATTGACCACTGGGCGTTTATCCTTGGGCACCCGATATTCGGGCGCAAAGTCATTCTCGACGTCAACGGAGAGCCGCGAACGTAAAAGATCGCGTACGTGCCCCACTGACGCTTTGACGGCGTAATTCCGTCCAAGGAACTTGCCTATCGTCCGCGCCTTGGCGGGCGATTCGACAATGACCAACCGCCCTTTGCGGCTGGCCTTAGTCTTCTTGCTCTTGGCCTTTCTTGTCGTCACCTCAGGTTTGGGCAGCGCCTCGTGAGCGGGTGTTGCCCCCATCTTGAACATATTCGTTCCACAAACCGAACATACACCACGCGTGCCAGGAGTGCCGCTCTTGGTGTAAACCGCCTCTCGAGATTGCATTTCGCGCTTTTCGCGACATTTCACACAATAGGCTACAACAGGTTCGTCAGTCATTGTTAGTGATCTACTCCACGGGTATCTATGAAAAAATACGCAGGTGTTGATTCATAGGTATTCGGTGCTTCCATCTTCCTGTAGCTTTTCCACAATCAATTTAACATCCTGTGCCTGATCACGAGCACAGATAAGCATCGCATCTTCGGTGTCAATAATGATGATTTCTTCCAGACCGATGGTGGCAATTAGTTTCTTACTCCCTTGAATGAAAGACGACCTCGTCTCTACTCCGATGTGGGTAGTGCCGACGACCACGTTGCCTTGCTCATCGGGCCGGTGCAACTGATAGATCGCCGACCAATCGCCGATGTCGGTCCAGCCGATATCCACGGGGATAACAACCACGTCCTCGGCCCCTTCCATGACGCCATAGTCTATGCTTTCCTTACGAACCTGGGGCCAAACCTCGCTCAGGACCTCAGCCTGGCGTGGCGTATCCAGGACCGCTTCAATCGTCTGCAATTGAGCATAGAGAGCCGGCATCTGACGGGCGAATTCACCCATAATGCGACTAATGCGCCAGACGAACATACCGCTGTTCCAACTATAAAGGCCGCTTTCCAGGAACTCAACGGCTCGGGCAGCATCTGGCTTTTCGACGAAGCTATCCACCGCACACACGTCGAAGCCATCTACTTCACTCATCGGTTCACGGCGCCGAATATAACCGAAGCCAGTGGCCGGGAAGCTCGGCACAATGCCTAGTGTAACTATGGACCCGTCTCGGGCCACCTGAACTGCGGCTGACAACACGCAACAGAACTTATCCACATCCCGGATATAGTGATCGGCAGTCAGGACAGCCATCAACGCCTCTGGATCTCGATGGTGGAGATGTACTGCGGCCAGACCGATCGCTCCGGCAGTGCCACGCGCCATCGGCTCGACGATAAAATTCTCCAGCGGGACGCCGGGCACTTGCGATGCCAACACCTTGACGTACTCACGAGCAGTCACCACCATGATTTGTTCCGGTGGCAGGAGGCTGCCCAGACGATCCACCGCGTGCTGAAGCATAGTGCGGCTGCCTATGAGCTCGATGGCCTGCTTAGGCCGGCTCTGCCGACTGAGCGGCCACAACCGAGTGCCACTGCCACCAGCCATTATGAGTGCGTAGAAGTTGCTACTCACCGTTGAGTCCTCTCTTTCTTGCTTCCTGGGATGTTAATCGGTCATTCTACAATATAGGGCACGCCAGCTTCACGGGCGATTACGTAGTTCATCCCGCCCACCTGGCGAACTTTGCCTTTTAGCTCCATCAACGTCAATGTGCTTGCCACTTCACTTATGGGCAAGCCAGCAGCACGTCCCAGTTCGTCCACGTGAATCGGCTCTGGAGACAAATGGCTGAGCAAGACCGCTTCCGTCTCGTTGTCTGGGATAATCTCACGCGCTTCAGTTTGCTCAGCGACCATCGTCAGATTCAATTCCTCTAGAACGTCGCCGATCGTGGTGACCAGCTTAGCCCCCTGCTGAATGAGCTGATTGGGGCCAGCGGCGTTACGACCCGTGATATTGCCCGGAACCGCAAATATCTCACGCCCCTGTTCGGCGGCGTAGTCAGCCGTAATCATGGCGCCGCTACTCTTTGATCCTTCAACCACCAGAACCCCCAGGCTCAAGCCACTGATGATGCGATTGCGACGTGGGAAGTTGCCGCCCTCAGGCTTCGTGCCCAGTGGATATTCGCTGACCAAAGCCCCGTTCTCGACGATGCGTTGGGCCAAATTTCGATTCTGGGCCGGGTAAGTTATGTCAATTCCACTCCCCAATACGGCAACGGTGCGCCCTCCAGCTTCAAGCGCTATCTGGTGCGCATGGGTATCAATACCGCGAGCCAGTCCACTTATTATAGTGACACCACCGGGTGCCAGTCCGCTGACGAAGGCTCGCGTCGCCTCTCGTCCATAGACAGTTGCTCGCCGCGTGCCTACTACTGCCAGCGCCCACTCATCACGCGGCAATAATTCACCTTTTACATACAGCACCGGCGGTGGGTCGGCAATACTCATCAGCAGTGATGGATAGTCAGGACTGTCCCAGGTCATCACCGATACGCCCAATTCAAACACACGCCCAAGCTCAGCCGACAAATCCAACCTGGCACGTTGGGTGGAAAAGGATTCGATAGTACGCCGGTCAAACCCAAGCGCCCGCAATGTGGCGGTCGAGGCGTCCCACGCCTGACGAATGTCTCCAAAATGATCCAGCAGGGCACGCAACCTGATTGGCCCTATGCCAGGCACCCGACTGAATCCGACCCAATACTGCAGAAGCTCGCTCATCATAACACACTGCCTACACTTTGCCGCCATACAATGCGGCTAGCATACCACGACCGCAGCGCCTTTGTCAATAGTGAATCGTGGCCAACTCATTATGGAAACCAATTTGAGCCTGGCTAAGATTCGTGGGACGTAGTAGCGACTTCAGTCGCCAGGGACGGCTAAAGCCATCACTACCCACAGATTTTAGCCACGCTCAAACAATTTTGAGCACGGTCTGTGTTAGAAGAATGCTTGCCACGCAAAAATGACGATCATGAACAAAGACAAGACCAATTCCAGAGCTCTGCCAGCCAGAGAGCCGAGGACGTATGCCTTGCTGGCCCGGTATGCCTGTCCCCAGTCACGCTTGTCGTAGTATTCGATGAGTAGAATGCCTATCAGCGCGCCCAGAATCGTGCCCAAGATGGTCCCGATCACGGGTACCACGCCGCTTAGTAGAATAGCGCCCACGATCCCACCCGCTATAGCGCCAGCAACAGCTTTCCAACTTGCGCCAGCCTTACGAGTTCCGAGGGTAGTCAAAACAAGATCGCTCGTCCAAGCCAACACCATCAACACCCCTAATACGGCCAATGTAGGCCAGCCCACCGCCTGGAACCCGTCAACCCAAGCCCACAATAGAGCTCCTAGCCAAATCAAAACGGATCCCGGCAGAATTGGGAGAATAGCCCCAACCAAGCCCAGGATGATCAGAAGATAGGCGACCAAGGTTAAGAGATCAGCGGCTGGCTGCACGAGCAACTCCCAAGAATATAGTATCGCAAGTATAACGATAATTGTCGTATACGGCAACAGCACGTTTGCCTGAGGGTCAACGGCACCGCGCGTGACAACAATTGGCGGGTGATGGTATAATCTGTCAGCATTACGGATCTGAACACAACTATCTGAACCCCTTGTGACGTTTACTGATCCGAACATATGGAACTAAACAAATTCGGGCATCCCATGTGGCCGCAAAAAGGTTTAGATAGTTGTGGTCGGATCAGTAATGCAGTGACAAGAACTGCTTGAGTTCGTAAGTTCGAATCTTTGAAGCAGCGTGCTTTGGGAGTGGGGAGATGCCGTTGGATAGCCGGCACCTTACGCATAATGTGGGGAGCTCATCTCAACAGACCAGCAGTGGCACAAAGCAATTTACTTATAAACTGTTCTTAGTGGTTGTGCTTGTCCTGCTGGGTACGCCGGTTGTGCCGCCGCCGATTGGCGCCACCGATCTTCTTTGGGGAGAGGCCACCGATCTGAGAGCTGCCAAATCCTACGCGGCAGCAATCGAGACCTATGAACAAATCGCGGCCCTCTCTCCCGAAGACCTGGAGGCTTTGTTGGCCATCGGCGAGATCTATCTTACTCAGCGCCGGTGGCCTCTGGCGGAAGATGTCTTCAATCGGGCATTGGCTCGGGATGGGGAGAACGCCAAAGCGTTGACCGGATTGGCGACGGCCCGCTGGGAGCAAGGCGACCGGCAGCGGGCCGTGTCACATTGGGAGTCGGCGCTTAGCCGAGGCGAGCACGAGTCGGACCTGTCCGACATCCAAGTGCGTCTGGCCTTGGCCTACCTGGATATGGATCGGCCTGCCGAAGCAGAAGCTATGCTGCGCAACGAGGTAGCCGGCCGCGGCAACCCAACCGCTCATCTTTATCTGGCTATGATGCAAGCGATCGACGATCCCTCCGGCGCGCGCCGCGAACTGAAGGCCATCACCAACAATGAGCCCCCGGCGGTGGTTGCCATGCGCGATTATCTTCTCGAGTCCTTGGGTGGAGCTGAGACAGCAGACACGGCGGCGAGACAAGCCAAATCGATGGGACTAGCCTTTGTGCAAATTGGAGAGTGGCAACTGGCACGCACGGCGTTGGAACGGGCACTGCGGCTAGACCCCACCGATGCCGAGGCAACGGCCTTCTTGGGCCACGCCGAAGCACAACTGGGGCGACCGGCCTTTACCCACCTGGCAAGGGCAGTCGAGTCTCAGCCTGATTGGCCACTGGGACATTATTTGCTAGGGCTTTTCTATTTAAATCAAGAAGCGCATGAATTCGCCGTCGAGGAGTTCCAGGCCACCCTCAGGCTAGATCCAGGCAACGCGCGAGCCCTGGCTGACCTAGCGCGTGCCTACGTGGGACTGGGACAATACCTAGAGGCTGAGAAAGCACTAACGAGAGCGGCTGAGTCCGCGCCTGATGATTTGACTTTTCACTCGGCGCTGGTTCGCTTCTATGCCGACCACACCTTTCAGGTCACTGACCGGGGGTTGGCAGCGGCCCGGGCTGCCGCCGACCTCGCTCCCGAAGACCCCCAAACCCGCGATATGTTAGGCTGGATGTATTTCCTGGCCGGCGATCCGGCCAAAGCGCGTCTTCATCTTGAGAGCGCCCTCCGTTTGGATCCAGAACTGGCCAGTACCCACTATCACCTAGGGGTGCTGCGCAACGCAATGGGGGAGGAAGAAGCCGCTCAGTTCGCCTTCTTGCGCGCCATAGACCTGGACACTGACGGCTTCTACCGGCGCCAAGCTCAGAAGATCTTGCGTGATATGGCCCAGGCCAGGCAATAGATAGCGAAATGCAGTCTATTTGATCTGCCACTCCCCATCAGTCAGCACCATCACAACCAGCGGAACGCTGTCTCCAATCGGATTACTCTCAACGTCGAGCACAGGCAGGCGCTCGCCGCTCTCTACAGAATATAACCCCACGACGACCTGATATTCTCCATCGGGTAAGTTTGCCGGGAACACAAGCAAGTGGGGGTCATCGACTACTTCGCCTTGATCCCAAACTGACGTGGGATAGCGCCCGTCTCGCGGCTGGCTGTCGTGCTGAGCAACCAGGCTACCGGTACTATCCACCAGATGCACAAAGACAGTCCAGTTCTGGTCCAAAGGGCGCCCCGCTTGCAGGTATAGGACCAATTCTAGCCCACCATCCAGTAGTTCCCGATCATAACCCAGCAGCATAATGCGCTCGCCAAACTCCACATCGGAAATACGCGCAGTTTCCGCAGAAGACTGTGCATCATTAGGGAATATCATCTGCACATGTGTGGGGTCCTTAACAGCCATAAGGCCAATGTCGGCAGGGCCACCCAATGGCTCCAATGAAGGGTAACGATACATACCAGACACCAGTCTATAGACACCGGGCGCCACATCTTGAGGGATGGTCAGCACGTGACTGTCGCGCAGCACCTCACCCGGCCGCCAAAGGGACGTAGGGTAATACTCACCGCCCAGTTGGTGGTCACTCTGGGTGATTCCCCGCCCTGCCTCGGCTACCAAGTGGACATAGCTCGAATAGTCGAAATCAATTTCAGATTGTGGCTGCCAGTAGAGAGTGATGGTGAGTGACTCGCCCGGTCGCGCGCTGGATGACGATTGATCGTAGCCCACCAATCGCATCACTCCGGCTAGCTCCACTTCACGGGGATGGAGCGGAGGGCGCTCCAAGGCTGGGCCCGAAACCCGTATCATTGGGAGCATCTCGGGATCAGGCTCCAATTGTGCCTTGACTTCCAGACCAGGCATAGGTTTGATGAGATAAACAGATCGCTGGCTCAAAAGGGCCTGATCTATCAATCCGCCCAAATTGGCATAGGTAGGCTCAGTCACAATAAGCGAAAAGATACCCAGCAGGTCAGGGCGGCGTCCATCCACGTATTGGTAATACCATAACGGCATCATCTCATCACGATCGTTGCTGACGAGCACGGATCCCTCGGGAATTGGCTTGGCCAGGATGGAGTTCCACACGTTTTGAGCCTCGATATTATCCGACTGATCCACAGCCCCAAAGTTTGAAACCAGCAACACTATGGGCAGCGCAAGAGCCAGTAGCGCCACCATTCGGACTATCAGCCGAGACAGTCCTTCGGTGAGACGCCGGTAGCCCTGCTGCCCAAACTCAGAATAAGTGAGGGGTGAGCCTTTCCAGCGCACCAATCCCCTCGCCACTCCCTGGGCCACGCTTGCCACTCCCAGGCCCAGCCACAAACTAACGAATAGATAGGACGGAATAAATAGGACCTGTATGTCACCGATGAAATACGCCAGATTAAAAGCTACGCCCGCGCCATAGCCCAGCCCTGTTAGCGCCAGAAGCGGCCAGCGCCGACCAGCGATCAGCCGCCCCAGCCCGACGAGCGCCAGCACAAGGCCAACCAGACTAATTTGACCGCGTAGCAATCTCCACGTCATCAACGCTCGCTCTGTGCCCGCGGTGGGCAGCGCCAAGTTGCCAGCAAAGGGGCCGGCCGTCAAATGATTCACAAAGCCGCGCCAGGTGTTTTCGTAAAGGACCAACGTCTGGCTCCCACTTAGCTGGAGCGTGGCATATGGCGTATGAGGAGCGCGCAATGGCAGATAGAGATACAAGAGTAACGGAACTGCTAGGGCAACCATCAAGGCCAAAACATGGCCCACCCGGCGTAGCAGGGATCGAGGCGCGAACAGGCCTATCGGTCGAGTTTTGGGAGCTGCTGCCCTTCCCGTGGTAAAGACATCGTGGGTGCTGCGCCGGCGGGGTCGAGATGAGCGCCGAACGAGCCACAAGTATACCAAGATGCCTGGCAGCAGCAAGAGCATCGTCACATGATGCGTGAGGCTCAGCCCGAAGACAATCGCCAGTACCAGGCTGCGGAAGGCAAGGGGTGAAATACCGCTTGGCACCGGCGGTGGGTATTCTTGCGCCTTCCTGTCCACCAGACAGTCCGCTAGCCAGAACGTCAGTAACAGAACCAAGGCCACGAAGAAGGCGTTGAATGAATAGACCTCCGCGATCACAGCTTGGCTCCAAAAGGTCTCGCCGACAGCAAAGGTCAGCGCAGCAGTGACCGCCGATAAGCGAACGGTAAGGGGATCGATTCCAGGCGCAGCAAACCGAATAAAGCGCAGCGCTACCAGATAGGTCATACCAACAGCCAGGGCAGCCCACAGCGCTGAGAAAAGATTCATCCGGTAGGCCACGTCACCGATGGGCAACACATGGCTCCAGACCCAGCCTAGCAGCAAGTATAGGGGATATCCAGTGGGGTGAGCAATGCCCAGCATATAGGGCACGAACTGAAACTCTGCGCCATCAGCAAAGAGGACAGTAGGCGCCAGGGTAGCTATATACAACACAAGAGCGCCCAGACCAACAGCCAGAGCAAGAAGCACATCAAGCGCCGTGTTTTGTCTCTTATCTTTAGACGAATTGTGCGTAGAATTGATTTGGTCAGTCACCGCTGCAAATTATAACACGAAGCCTACAGACTAACCAACTTCTCATCGATCAGATCAAGCGATAAGCGGAACGATCCAGCACACGCCTGATATCCACCAGTGTCAACGGTGTCAACATTACAGTGACTTAGAAACACGCCACAGATGACCATCCGTGCCTACGCACGCCGATCTGCGTCGTGCTGACAGATTCAAGGCCTTCGATTGAGCTGGCTTCCTCGTCGCCAGGAAGCTACTCCTCCAACGTACTTACGTCGCCCTCCGGCAACCCTAAGGCACGCGCCTTGAGCAAGCGTCGCATAATCTTCCCACTACGCGTCTTGGGCAGGGTATCTACCACAGTGATGGTCTCCGGTTTCGCGATGGGCCCCATCTCGTGCCCCACGTGATCTCGCAGTGTTTCAGCTAGGTTTTCATCGCCCTCGACACCAGCGCGCAGGATGACGTAGGCATGGATGGCGTTACCCTTCAACTCGTGAGGCAATCCGATTGCTGCCGCCTCTGACACGTCCGGATGACTCACTAAGGCGCTCTCCACCTCGGCTGTGCCCAGCCGGTAACCACTAACCTTGATCACGTCATCCATACGACCGATGACCCACACGTAGCCATCTTCGTCTTTGCGCGCCGAGTCGCCGGTCTGATACATAGTCTTGAATTTGTCCCAGTACTGCTCACGATAACGATCAGGGTCTTTATATACGGCGCGCAGCATGCCAGGCCAGGGCGTCTTAACAACTAAGTAGCCCTCTTCACCGGTCGGCACTGGTTGGCTCTCGTCATCTACCACGTCTACGTCAATCCCAAAGAAGGGACGCGTGGCCGAACCTGGTTTGAGGGGCGTGATAGGCAGAGGCGTAATCATAAAGCCGCCGGTCTCCGTCTGCCACCAGGTGTCCATAATAGGGCAGCGCTCCTGACCGATCACGGTGTAATACCACTTCCAGGCCTCCGGATTAATCGGCTCACCCACAGTTCCCAGCAATCGCAAACTACCCAAGTTGTGCCGGTTAGGCCAGGAGTCGCCGAAGCGCATCAGGCCGCGAATAGCCGTTGGCGCAGTGTAAAGGATGGTGATGCCATGATTTTCAATCATTTGCCACCAGCGATTAGGATAAGGATGAGTAGGCGCACCCTCGTACATAAAGCTGGTAACACCGTTGATTAGTGGTGCGTAGACGATGTAACTATGACCAGTGATCCAGCCCGGGTCGGCAGCACACCACCAGCGATCTTCGTCTTTGACATCGAAGACGTACTTGAGCGTCGTGTAAGTGAAGACCATGTAGCCACCGTGGGTATGGATCACGCCCTTGGGCCGCCCGGTGGTGCCCGAGGTATAAAGGATAAAGAGCATATCCTCGGCATCCGTCGGCTCCGTCTCACAGATTGGGCCGGCGATGGGCAAACTCATCAGGTCTTCGTACCAATAATCGCGCCCCGCCTCCATGTAGATGTCTTGCCCAGTGCGCTTAACCACGATACACGTCTCGACTGTCGGCTGGCGAGCCATAGCCTCGTCCGCGATGTCCTTGAGGGCGATGATCTTTCCCCGCAACCAGCCGCCGTCGGCGGTGACTAGCACCCGGCTTTGAGCGTCCTCAATACGCTCGGCCAGCGCCTCGACACTGAAACCGCCGTAGACCACACTATGCGCCGCACCAATCTTGGCGCAGGCCAACATAGCGATCATTTGCTCCGGCAAGCGAGGCAGGTAGATAGTGACGATGTCACCCTTCTTCACTCCCATGCTCTTGAGCACGTTGGCGAACTTGGACACTTCGCGGTTGAGGGCAAAGTAAGAAAAGGTACGCGAATCGCCAGGCTCGCCCACCCAGATTAGGGCTAGCTTGTTCTTGCGATGAGTCTTGAGATGGCGGTCAATGGCATTGTGAACGATGTTCGTTTTGCCGCCGACGAACCACTTGTAGAAAGGCGCATCACTGTCATCCAATACCTTATCCCATTTCTGGAACCATTCCAATTCCTCGGCTCGTTCCCCCCAGAAACCCTCTGGGTCCTCTAACGACCGCTTGTAGAGCGCTTCGTACTCCTTGGCGTGAGCCGCTGCCACAACCTCCGGAGAGGGATAGTACACCTCCCCCGATCTTAGACTGGAGCCTCCTCTCCTGGCGTTGGTCTCGGTAGCGATCCAGGTACTCGCCCAGGTCCACGTCGCCCAGTTGCCAACTGCCGGTCTCGGAAGGGTAGCGCAGGTTGCCTTCCACGACTTCGGCGCCGACTTCGCGGGCAATGGTTGCGAGTTCGGTTGCGTTTGCGGGGTTTATGGGCATGTTGATCTCCTATCACCAGCTTTTGCGATCACATCCAAGAATGCGCCAGCGGCGACCCGCCGGAGGCGGGATTCAGGGAGGTGCTTTTGCAT
>JAUVPY010000398.1 GCA_030598425.1 Anaerolineae bacterium | reverse complement strand
CGTTGGCCACTTGGTGGGGGAAGTAATGGGGCAGAGGATGCTGGTACATACGACCCACGCCGATGCCGGCGTCCCACAGCCGCCGGAACAGGCGTTCGCGCCTTTCCTCGTCGTCGACGATGAGGGGCAGGCGCAGGTAGGTGGCTTCCGCCGTCTCCGCTGGCGCGGGAATGTGAACGAACTCCATCTTACCCAGGCGATCGATAAACCGGCGGGCGTTGTCCCGGCGCCGGCGATTGACCGTTTCCAGCCGTTCCAACAGCGCCAGGCCGACGGCCGCCTGAGAGTCATTGAGCCCCAGGACGCTGTATCCCCAACTGGCCTCGTGTTCCCCCAAACGTTGCAGGCCGGCTCGGGTCCCCAGCCACCACCCCGAAGGATGGAAGACCAGATTACACAACACGAAACGGACCAACGCCCACGCGGACGAAATGACTGACGGCAGCGGGAGGTCTTCCCACGCTCGTTCCAGGAGTGGGGCGTGACGCCTGTCCTTGGTGCACAGGACCCCGCCGCCCCCTGTGGAGAGTGGCTTGCCAGGTCCCAAGCTGTAAAGGCCGTAGTCGCCGAGGGTGCCTACTGGCTTGCCATCCAGCCGGGCGCCCATGGCCTGAGCCGCATCCTCAATGACCACCGCGCCGGCCTCGTGGGCCAGAGGCTGGATATGCTCGATGGGCTGTGGAATCCCGAAAGGATGGACGCAGATCACGCCCAGGGTTTGCCCGCCGATGCTTGCCTCCAGGTGATCCTCCCGGAAAGCCATGGCGTGCGGGGTGATGTCAACAAAGCGTGGTCTTAATCCTGCGTCTATCGCTACCTTGGCCAAGGCAGGGCAGGTGTAGGCCGGCATCACCACTTCCCGTCTGTCCGGGTGGTCTGCCGCCTGGCGCAGGCTTTGCAGCAGCAGGTAAAGGGCCGTCCGTCCCGAGGCCGCCAGCTTGCAGGTATGGACGCCCAAATACTGGGTCAGGGCCGTCTCGAACTGCGCCCGGGCCGCCGGTGAGGGGCGCATTCCAAGTCTCACGTCGGAGGGGGTGATGGGTGCGGCGGTAGGTGGCAGGTGGCGTAGCATCGTCATTATCCCTCTCAATTGAGGTGCAACGCACTCGCTTCGCGGAAGTGCGTTGCACCTTATCAATGAGCTAATCCTGGCGGCGTAGAGCGGGCACAGCGATTGACAGCCCCAGCGCGTAGATCAACGCGGCCAGGCCACCCAATGTCAGCGCGAGCGGCAATCCGAGATAGACAGCCGATCCGCCAACCAGTAAGTTGCCGGCCGTATTTGAGCCCGCGTGCAACATGCTATACAGGCTCATCACTCGGCCACGTACCCGGTCGGGGATACGAATCTGCACCAAAGTGATAGTCAGGCTTTGCAGCACGAGGAGCACCATTCCCACCCCGACCATCAGCAGGCAGGCGACGAGAATATTCTTTGATAGTGCAAACCCGACGACCAGGGCTGGCAGGAGCAGGCTGACCGCCGTGAGCGTGCGGCCTCTCCGGTGTGTGCCCAGCCTGGCCACGGCTATGGTGCCAACCACCGACCCCAAAGCTCCGGCCGCCAACAGCACTCCCAATCCAATTGAACCTCTCCCCAGCACATCCTCGGCGAAGGCCGGCATCATGCCGTAGACTGGCCAGGCCAGCCCACCCACAATCGCCATCAGACTGATTGTCCCCAGTATGATCGGTTGTTTCCAGAGCGTGGTAATCCCCTCTGAGAGGGCGGTTCCCAGGGGCAGACGCTGAGTATCTTGGCCAATATCAAGAACTCGGATGGAGGCCATCGCCACGATGGAGAACAGATAGGTGACCGCGTTGAGCAGAATCGTGCCGCCAGCGCCTATGGTGGCGATGAGCAGCCCGGAGGCGGCAAAGCCCACCAACCTGGTCACGTTGAAGCTGGTGGCATTCAGGGCAACGGCATTGGCCAGCTCGTCGCGTTCGACCAGATCGACGAGAAAGGCCCGCCGGGCGGGATGGTCGATGGCCAGCAGCGCGCCGAAGATGAAGTACAGGAAGATGATGTGCCACAGGCGGAGTTGACCGCTGAGCGCCAGAAGGCCAAAGATGGCCGCTTGCGCCATCAAGCCGCACTGGGTGACCAGGATCACCTTGCGGCGTGGCATCCGATCGATGAGGACGCCGCCCAAAAGAGAAATGGGTATCACCGGCAGCAGGGCAATGAAGCTCACCATACCCAGCCAGAACGTGGACCCGGTTATCTCATAGATCAGCCAGCCTTCGGCCACGACCTGTAGAGAGGTGCCCACCAGGGAGATGCTTTGGCCAAACCAAAACAGACGAAAGTTGCGAGAGCGGAGCGCAGGCGCCACGGCGGCCGGGCCCGCCGTGGGCAACATAGGGCCATAATCAGCCGTGTCAGTCATAACTGCTCGCTGGACGCGCCGTTCGCCCCCCGACTGCGGGAAGCGCATATCAGGGCGGCCGTCACCCCGCCTCCCAGTCCACCGGCTACGAACGCGCCCACGACCATCAGTGGGCACGAAAGACCGGCATCCGCGCCGCTTTCCCCGGATGGGGCAGTGGTTGCCCGGGTTTCGGCGACTTCTTTTGCGGGGGCGGTTATTGTGGCCGACGGGCCAGGTATGGCGTCCTTTCTGGTTTGCAGTTCGGCGACCAGCGCTTCTGCGGTGTCTACCGTCTCCGGGCTGGTGAGGATCGAGACGCCATCTAACTGGTCATTCATCGCGTCGATTAAGTCAACGACCTCGACGATATCCCCTTCGGTGCGCACTTGCACGCTGACCTCAACATCGGGGTTGGCCTCGCGCAATTCAGGAATCAAGGGCAGGACAAACTCGTAGACCGTCGCTGGTTCAGTCTGAACCCGTTGTACTTGCAGGATGAAGAGATCGACGTAGGGGGCCACCGCAACGCCCTCGCTGAGCGCAAGGTTGTGATCTGGTCCAAATGCCAGCAGCAAGTCGTATTGGCGGGCCAGGTCGTGCATGTGCTTCACGCTGGTCAGCGCGTCGGCCCGCTCCTCGGAGGAGTAGCCCTGTCCATTTTCCAGGTTATAGCCAATGATGTCGATCTCATCTGCTATTTTGGGGACGACTCGTTCTGCTTCGTCAATCGATTTGAACACCACGAGCTTGCGCCCGGCGGTGACGTCGTCAAGAATGTCCATCTGCCTGAAGTTCTCGACGCGAGCGATGTCATTCGGCCGCGCCACGCGGTTGAACCAGTCCACCAGTGGCGGGCCCAGGCTGATGTCGAGCCACAGATCGCGCACCGATTCAGACTGGGGAGGGGGTGCCGCCTGGGCCAGCGAGGCTGGAATCACGCCCGTTACAAGCAGACAAGCAATCAGAAACAACCGGATTTTCCACACAGTCAAACCACCTGATCTAGATAACATACACCAATCTCCAATTTTCAATCTCTATTCTCCAATCTCCACTCTCCAATCCTTAATCTCCAGTATCCTCCTGCGTATCGTCCCGATCAATCGCCGAACCTGGCTCCGCCTGACGGGCGGCTTCCAGGTATCGTTCCGCTTCCTCCTCGTCTCCTAGTTCGTTGGCGAGAGCCCCCAGTCGCATATAGCCTACGGCGACGCCAGGCGTGAGGGCGACGATCTGCTCGTATTCCCGGCGAGCATTGTCCATATCGTCCTGCT
>JAUVPY010000208.1 GCA_030598425.1 Anaerolineae bacterium | reverse complement strand
GTGGACTCGCACCGTCCCCATCATGGGGTTGGTGCCGGTCGCCCGCGAAGGCTGGTGGGATGAAATTCCAGCCGACGGCGTTATGGGCGCCTGTCGGCCAGAGCCCCACCACGTCCAAGATAGCCCCGCTCCTAACTCCAGGGAGATTTGCGGCACACCCTACACAGTCGACACGGGCAGCGGCTACGGTGAGGTAGTGCAAGATTGCAGATACGAGGTATACGAAGACCGGTGCGAGTATACGGTGAAGCAATGGCAGGTTGTTGACCAGTTGGTCCAGAGCGGCAGCAACATGAACCCGAGCTGGCCTGCCGTTACTCGATTAGCAGCCGACCAGCAAGCGGGAGAAGGGGAAGAGGAATACGAGATCGTCTTCGACACCGACGGGGGGACCTATAGCTATATCACCCGTAACCCCGCCGAGTTTGCCCAATTCCGGCCGGGCAGCCAATGGCGCTTGAAGGTGAACAAGCTCGGCGCGGTGGTCTCGGTTGAACCTGCTGAGTGAGCAGATCGCAAATCAACCTACTCTGGGAAAGCCCTAATCCAAGCACGAAAACCGTTGACAGGGCATCGCCTCCATCGTAGAATCGCATAGAGACAGTTCGACAGTCGGTTTCAGAGAAGTGATGATATGGTAGCACCAAATGAAGTAGAAACAGCTATTCAAGGTATCCTCACCAAGCTCCTAACGGGATACGCTCCGCAGAAGGTGATCCTTTTCGGTTCGTATGCCTATGGAGATCCCAGGCCGGGCAGTGATATTGATCTGCTCATTATCAAAGACACATCTGAGCGCTTTATCGATCGCTGGGTTACAGTCCGCCAAATCCTCTCTGACCCAGAGCGCAGATTCTCGCTGGAAACATTTGTTCTTACGCCTCAAGAGGTCTCCACACGCTTAGCCATCGGGGACCAGTTTCTGGCTGAGATTATGGAAAAGGGAGAAGTCTTGTATGCCGCGTGAGGGTTCTCTCCATCCCCCTGAGCAATGAGCCACTGGCCCGCCTCTATGCGCTGGGCCTTTTTTGTTTGAAGACATCACCGGAGTCTCACGGAGGAACCAGGTATGAGCCAAGGAAAAGCCACAGTTTACCCCTACATCCCCAATTCCGCGCCTGAAGTCAAGCGGCAGATGCTCGAAGCGGTCGGAGCGGAGAGTACGGAAGATCTCTTTGAGGACGTGCCGGAGAAGCTCAGGCTCAAGGGACGTATGACTCTGCCAGAGCCGCTCCTTTCCGAATATGCCTTGAAGCGGCACGTGGAAGGTTTGCTCGACAAAAACCAGACGGCCGGGGAGTATTTGAGCTTCCTGGGGGCGGGCTGTTACCAACACCACGTGCCCGCCGTATGCGATGAAGTGAACCGGCGCGGTGAGTTCTTAACGGCCTACGCAGGTGAGCCTTACGACGACCACGGCAGGTTTCAGGCGCTGTTTGAATATGCCAGCATGATGGGCGAACTGCTAAATATGGACGTGGTCAATGTACCCACCTACGATGGCTTCCAGGCGGCCGCCACGTCGCTCCGCATGGCAACGCGGATCACAGGCCGGCACCAGGTACTAATCGCCAGAACTATCAGCGCCGACAAGCTGTCCAAGATCAGGGACTATTGCAAGCCCAGTATCGAAGCCAATCTGGTCGATTACGACCCTGAGACGGGACAGATGGGGCTCGATGCGCTTAAGGCGAAGACTTCTGAGGGGACAGCCGCTGTTTACTTCGAGAATCCGTCTTATCTGGGCTTCATCGAGACGCGCGGAGACGAGATTGCCGCGATCGCTCACGATCACGGCGCGATCTGCGTCGTGGATGCAGACCCGATCTCACTGGGGGTCCTGACGCCGCCTGCCGACTATGGGGCTGACATCGTGTGCGGCGACATTCAGGCGCTGGGGATGCATATGCAGTACGGCGGCGGGCACGCAGGTTATATCGCCACCCGAGACGAGGAGAAATACGTGATGGAATACCCCTCGCGGCTGTTTGGCATCGCCCCGACTTCGATCCGGGGCGAATATGGTTTCGGCGACGTGGCCTACGAGCGGACCTCTTTCGCCGTCCGCGAAGAGGGGGTCGAATGGGTCGGCACGGCAGCTGCTTTGTGGGGCATCACGGCCGGCGTTTACCTGGCGCTTATGGGACCGCAAGGGATGGAAGACATTGGCAAAGGTATTATGGCCAGGTCGCACTACGCGATGATGGAGATAGACAAAATCCGGGGTGTCAAGGTCCCAGCCTTCCAAGCGCCCCACTTCAAGGAATTCGTGGTCAATTTCGACGGCACCGGCAAGCCCGTCGCCGATATCAACCAGACGCTGATGGCACGGGGGATCTTTGGCGGGGTGGACTTGAGCAAGGAGCTTCCCGAACTGGGAGAGAGCGCACTCTACTGCGTGACCGAGGTTCACACCAAGGAAGACATGAATCGGTTGGCCAATGCGCTGGCGGAGGCGGTGGGGTAACATGGCGCAACAGGATATCACCCAACAACGTTACACGGACGGCAAACCCAACTTGCGGCGCTTTCACCAGGCCAGGTGGGATGAACCAATTAACTTCGAACTGAGCCGGGAAGGGCAACGCGGCGTGCTGGTCCCTGAAGTGGAAGAGGAGATCAAAGACCAGGTCGGGGATGTCCTGGCAACCCTGCCATTGACCGTGCGCAGGAAGGCTCCGCCCCGATTACCCGAACTCTCGCAGCCCCAGGTGCTGCGCCACTACCTGAGGCTATCGCAAGAGAACCTGGGAGCCGATCTGAACATCGAGATTGGGCAGGGAACCTGCACCATGAAATACAGCCCCAAGATAAACGACCAATTGGCGGGCCATCCCAAATTGGCGGAGCTGCATCCCTTGCAGGATGAGGACACAGCCCAAGGCATCTTGGAGATGATGTATCGCTTCGAGGGAATGCTCAAAGAGATCTCAGGGATGGACCGCTTCTCGCTGCAACCGGCTGCCGGGTCGGCGGCGATCTACACCAATGCCTCGATCATCCGCGCTTACCACAAGTCGCGCGGCGAAGCGGACCAGCGGGATGAGATCATCACGACCATCTTCTCACACCCGTCCAACGCAGCTTGCGCCCGAACCGCCGGTTTCAAGGTCATCACCCTTTATCCCGGCCAGGACGGCTACCCCGATTTGGAAGCGCTGAAAGCGGCCGTTTCCGAACGGACTGCCGGGCTGCTGATCACCAATCCGGAGGACACGGGCATCTTTAATCCCAGGATCGAGGCGTTTGTGGAGGTCGTCCACGAGGCAGGCGGGCTGTGCGTTTACGATCAAGCCAACGCCAACGGCATCCTGGGCATTACCCGGGCCAGGGACACCGGTTTCGACCTGTGCCATTTCAATTTGCACAAGAGCTTTTCTTCGCCGCACGGATGCGGGGGGCCGGGGGGTGGTGCTTGCGGTGCAAGCGAAGCACTGGCCAAATTCCTACCGGTTCCCCTGGTTGCGTACGATGGCGAGAAGTATTATCTGGACTACGACCGTCCTGACAGCATCGGCAAGGTGAGACCCTTCTATGGAGACGCCCCCGTTGTGCTAAGGGCTTACGCTTGGGTAATGAGCCTCGGCGCCGAGGGTCTGCGAGAGGTGGCCGAGATCGCGGTGCTCAACAACAACTATCTGCTCAACAGGATGCTGGAGATCCCTGGCCTGAGCGCGCCGTATGCAGAGGGCAAACGTCGCATTGAGCAGGTCCGGTATAGCTGGGAGACCTTGACGGAGGAGACGGGCGTCCACTCCGAGGAGCTTGGCATCCGGGCAGCCGACTTTGGGGTGCATTACTGGACCAGCCACCACCCATTCGTCGTCCCGGAACCGTGCACCCTGGAGCCCACGGAATCCCTCTCCAAAGATGAACTCGACGAATACGTGGCGATCGTATCTCACGTGACCGGCGAGGCACGCACCGACCCCGAGCTGGTCAAGACCGCGCCGCACAACAGCACCATCCACACCATCGACCACTCCCCCCTGGACGATCGATCGCAGTGGGCAATGACGTGGCGGGCGTATCGGAGGAAGGCGGGGGGTGCGTAGAACGTAAAGCGTAAAACGTAAAAAAACGCACTGCGTGATGAGTAAAACGTGATCCGTGATGCGTGATCCGTGAGGTCAACGGAACACGGAATACGCAGTACGAAATACGGAATACGGTTTGTGAGAGTGATGATGGCTGAACGGAAGAAGTTGGGCTTAATCGTCAACCCGGTGGCCGGGATTGGCGGGCGGGTTGGCTTAAAAGGGAGCGATGGGGCGGAGATACAGAGGCAAGCCCTGAAATTGGGCGCGGTGCCGCAAGTGCTGAACCGGGCGACTCAGGCGCTGGAAAAGATCGGAAATATTGATTGGCTTGAGATTATCACCTATCCCGGCGAAATGGGGGAGGACGCGGCAAAAGCGTGTGGGGTTGAGCCCAAGGTGATCGGCTCCATCAAGCCGGGCGAGACCACGGCCGAGGACACCCGGAAGGCCGCGAGGGATATGCTGCGGCAAGGCGTGGACCTCCTGCTGTTCGCTGGCGGTGATGGAACAGCCAGGGATGTCTATACTGCGGTTGGGGAAAATCTCCCCGCGTTGGGCATCCCGGCCGGGGTGAAGATCCACTCAGCGGTCTACGCTACGAACCCGCTCAGCGCGGGCGAACTGGCAGCGCTGTACCTCAAGGACAGGATAGGCGATCTGCACGAGGCTGAGGTCATGGATCTCGACGAAGAGGCATTCAGACAGGGCGTCGTTTCAGCAAAACTATACGGTTACCTCAAAATCCCATTTCGCACAAGCCTGGTCCAGAACCTGAAGATGCCCAGCGCTGGCGAAGGAGCCTCGCTGGCATCCATCGCCTATGACGTCGTAGAGAAGATGGAGGACGACTGGCTGTACATCATTGGGCCCGGAACTACTACCCGGGCGATTACGGACGAGCTGGGTTTAGGAAAGACCCTCATCGGTGTGGATGTCGTGCTCAATCGAGAACTGGTGGCTGCGGACGTCAACGAAGCTCAATTGTTGGACCTATTAAAAGGGCGCCGGGCCAAGATCATCGTCACCCTTATTGGTGGTCAGGGCTGCGTCTTTGGGCGAGGGAATCAGCAGATCAGCCCGCAAATCATCGACAAGGTGGGCCGCGAGAACATCATCGTGGTGAGCAGCCCAGAGAAGCTGTATGCGCTGGGCCAACAGCCGCTTTGGGTCGATACCGGCGACGAAGATGTGGACAGAATGCTGACCGGCTACATAAAGGTCGTGACAGGGTACAATCAGCGAGCGGTTCGCAAGGTGTCTTGATAGAAGCGGTCCAAATCAAGCGCAAACCGACCGGTGTCTCTGGAGGGAAAATCTTGACTGGAAGACCAGATGTGGTGGTAATCGGGGCCGGGGTCATGGGGTGTAGTGCCGCCTACTGGCTCAGCAAGGAAGGCTACAAGGTACTGGTACTGGAAAAGGAGGCGGTCGCCGTTGGCGCCTCTGGTATGGCGTCTGCCCACTGGTCAGGACTCGGCCTTGACCTCTGGAGAGCCCTGGAAGACGGACGGCTGGCGGAGTTGGCGTGGCGGAGCTTCCAACTGCACCAGGAACTGGCCAGCGTTCTGCCGCAAGAATCGGGCATCGACTTCGGCTACCGGGAGCACCCGACGATTCGGCCTGCTTTTTCGTCGGAGGAGGTCGAACGCCTGAAGTC
>JAUVPY010000344.1 GCA_030598425.1 Anaerolineae bacterium | reverse complement strand
GGGTGTTCGCCCTGAGATGGGCGCATAGGTCTACTATCCTCGTTACCGATTTTGTTTGTCAAAAACCATTAGGAACCTGAGTTCGGGATTACGTTGGTCAGCATCCCGAGTAGGCTCGGTCAGCATCCCGAGTAGGCTCGCAGAGCCGTATCGAGGGGTGCGGCTTCCGGGAAACCACCCTTCGATACGGGCTATGCCCTACTCAGGATGATTTCCCTCTCGGAAACTCCGAACTCAGGTTATAGGAGATTTGGAAGGAGGAATCATGAAACTGCTAAATCTGTCTCGACAACGTAGCTTCACGGCGCTGAAGGTCATTGCGGTAATTGCCATTCTTCTGTTGATTACCGCGTGTGGCTTCCGGGGGCGACGGCAAGAACCTACCCCAACAGCCACGTTGCCACCCGTCGCCACTATGACGCCAGCTTCCACGGCAACCGTGATCCCCACTGAAACCAACACCCCCGAGCCGCCTGCTGATACCCCCACAACGGCGGCTACCCCGGTGCCTACATCAGCCCCAACTGACACACCACCCCCACCACCCCCACCGCCGCCGCCACCACCGACAGAGGAACCAACCGTGACGCCGGTGCCACTTACGGAGGTCAGCGAAGCCAGGGCCATCTATCACGATGCTAAGGTTCTGGATAACGTGGGAAAATATGAATCGAGTGTCGAGCCTTGGATCGATCTGCTTTTCCGAATGGGTGACAATTGGTATGGCCCTGAGAGGCAAGTGGATGATATTGAGGCCAGTCCGCTTCCAGAAGGTTACCGATGGGAAACCGAAGGCAGCTTCTCAACATTGCCTAATGGCGAAGCATGGTGGACTGCGCCAGGCGTCAAGGGAAAGGCAATACTGATCGGGCCGGACGGGGGCGTGCTATATACAGTTGATTTGATGATAGATTTCTACTAGTACTCTGTCACCAGTGGTCTGAAAGGTCACAACAGCCACGGTATATCTTGGCACCGCCAAATCTTTGTTGACTTATACCATCATAGATGGTATAAAACAGATGAGCGCGTTCAATTCTGGTGGAACACTCCAGGGGTAGGGGTGAGGCCATCTCGCCCCTACCTGATAGAGCAGCCGATCCCACGAGGGTCGGAAAAGAAGGAGATGGTTATGCCTATCGCAACCAACGAGCTAAAGCGTGATTTTTTCGTGGTGGATGAGTGGGCCACAGTAGGACAGGTGCGCGATCAGGTAGCCGACACCCAAAACAAGTGGGCCTACATCATCGTCAGGTTAGACGACGGCCGTTATTCCGTTCTGCGACTGAATGAATTGACCCAGGTGCTGCAAGTTCAGAGCGAAATCTTGACGCCGGAAGTGCTCGATACCCCGTTGGCCAACGTGTCTGACCTATTGGCTCCAAGGGCAGGGGACGCGGTTGAGGCCGCCAGTATGGGGACTGGCCGTGCCAGGCAGTTGATGAACAAGATGCCGGGCAAACGCCTGGTGGTGCTGGCGGAGGGCGAGGTAATCGGGTTACTGGCCGTCGAAGCCCGATCGGTCCAAAAGGACCTAGACCTGGATTGGTTGGACGGTTCCCTGTCTTTTGGAGTCCCCAGGGAGGAGACAGATGCGCCCAAGGGCGCAGAGGGCGTGTTGAGTTTTGAGGACGAGGAGACGATGGAGGAGACTGCGCCACCGCCCGTCGAACTCGAGCCCGAAAAGCGTTGGATCAACGCAGAGATTCAAGACCACGATCCAGAGGCGCCGTTACACGTGAGCGAGGTCTACACGCTGGCCTTCGATGTGGACACCGAACTGCGCGACACGGCAACAGGGGGCGCCGAGTTTGACTACGGCTTCCAGGCCGACGAGCAGATGGTGGAACTCACCATCCAACTTTCAAGCGAGGACTTCGAGATTTACACCGAGCCGCAGAAACTCCGCGTGCCCCGTACCGGCAAGTCCAAAGGCAAAGCTCGCTTCGACATAGAGCCCAAACACGAGGGAGAGGGTGTCATCAATGCCGTCTTCCTCAAGGATGGCAACTTCATCCAAATCATTACGCTCAAGCTCCAAGTTGGCGCCTCCCCCCAGCCTGGCGTACTGACGGCGGAGACTCTAGGCCGGCCGGTGGATGCTGCCTTCGTCGCCCAGCCCCGGGATGTGAGCCTGACCATACTTGAAGCCGGCAATGAGTTCCAGCTAATTATGTCTTCTGGCGCTGTGTGGGCGCCAGCCAAGCTACCTATCACGCTCCTCCAGCTCGACCAAGCGATCGCCCAGGCGCGTCAGGAACTCCAGGATATCGTCCATTTGGAGGTGAATTCCAAGAAGGTTTATCAGGCCGGGATAGACATTCCCCCCAAGGTCAACGAGATTGCCCTACCACGTCTGGCCAAGACCGGATACAGACTTTTTCAACGCATTTTCTATGGCCCAGATGCCAACGCGCACACTAAGCAGATGGGGGACAGGCTGCGCGAGATGGCCCAGAAGGGTACGCTCAAGATTCAGATCTTCTCAAAGCAATTTGTGCTGCCCTGGGGCATCCTGTACATGGCCGACAAATACGACGCGGATCAGGTTGATCCCGAGTTGTTCCTGGGACTCAAGCACATTATCGAACACATCCCGCTCCAGCAGGATATGCGCGTCATCAGTGGCACGGTTGACAGCCAGCCCAACCTGACGGTCAGCCTCAACGTCAACACCGACATCGATAAGCAGATGAAACTGCCGCTCATCGCTGACCAGAAGAAGCACTGGGAGGAGATCGCCCAGAGCAGCGGTACCCAGGTGCTTGTGCGCGAGACGAAAGATGACGTGACGCAAGCTCTGGGCGACGCCGCCACGCCCGACCATATACTATATTTTTACTGCCACGCCGTTTCCAAGTCGTTGGCTGAAGGCGGTGGGCCAGACGCCTCAACCTTAGTGCTGAGCAACAAGGGAAAGCTGACTCTAGGGGACTTGTACGTAGATGCACCGACCGATGTGGCCCTGCCGGGCGCGCCGCTCGTGTTCATCAACGCTTGCGAGTCGGCCGAGCTTTCGCCGTTGTTTTACGATGGGTTTGCTCCCTACTTTATGGCCAAAGGCGCGCGTGGCGTCATCGGCACCGAGTGCGAAACGCCCGCCCTATTTGCTGCCGAATGGGCCAAGCGCTTTTTTAATCATTTCCTGGCCGGCAAATCCTTGGGCCAGGCCTTTTTGGATTTGCGCCGCGAGTTCTACTACGACCACAACAACCTTATGGGACTCCTTTATGCCCTGTATTGCGACGGCGACACTCAGGTTGTGCCTGGCCTGCAAATGGGGTGACCGTGTCTTGTGCTACATTCTGAGTTACCCCCGCTTTGTGAAGTCCTGAAGACTGTTGAATACTCAATTGAATTCCGCATCTTCATCAAGAAAGGATAAGCCCATGTCCGAACAAGCGCCTGAACAAGCTGCTTTGAGAGCCGAACCCGATCCCGTTGTCCGCCGTCTTCGGGAATATGTGTCGGCCGGTATCGCGTTAGTCATCATCCTGAGTAGCACTATCATGCTCATCCAGGCGTTCAACTACATCGGTTCACCCGATGAGTTTGATCGTGTTAAGGATTTGTTGCTGTTCATCAACCCCTTGTTGGGCGTCGTCGTCGGCTATTACTTCAACAGAGCGACCAGCGAGCCGCGCGCCGAGAAGGCCGAATCAACCGCCACGGCCGCAATGGCAACCGCACAGCAGGCTTCCGAGGCGGCTAACCAGGCTGAGGCTGAAGCCGAAGTAGCCAAGGGTGAAGCCAAGGAAGTCAAGGAAGCCTTGCAAGAGGTTGACGAAGCGGCCGAGAAGATGATGGCCCAGGTGCCGGGGCCAGCGGTGGGCGTCCTGAGCATGACCGATGAGGAGACCGGCGAGCCAGTTGTGGACGCACGCATAGAGCTTCAAATGGCCCTGAGGCACGCCAGACGTTTCATCGACTGAATCGGTCGTTACTAGGTAGTGTTGACACTTGAGTTAGCACCTGAGAGACATCATCAAACTCTTCACTGGAGCCTCAAGGGGCAAGGACAAAATGTCAACACGGCCTAACTGACGGATATGGGCACGACAGGATGATGACGGCTCAAACAGAGGATCCACAACCAGTTGGCGTGGACCCCTTAAAGGCGGCCTTCGACCGGGGGCTAGCGGCATTCGTGCTCTTGATAACCTCTCCCCTGTCCGCGCTGGGGGCACTGGCTATC
>JAUVPY010000314.1 GCA_030598425.1 Anaerolineae bacterium | reverse complement strand
CGTCTTGCCGGCGCCGGTGGGACCGACAATGGCAACGGTCTGTCCTGGGTCAGCGGAGAGATTGACGTCGCGCAGCACCAATTCTTGCTCTGGCACAGGCGTGGAGTGCTTGCCATCGTCGCGTCCGTTCCCGCTTCCCCGGCTGGCATACGAAAAGTTGACGTGGTCCAAGACCACTTGCCCCTGGATAGGGGGCATCTCGCGCGCATCTTCGGCGTCCACCAGGTCAAGCGGTTCATCCAACAGGTCGAAAATGCGCTCGCTGGCAGCCAGTGCCGCCTGAAATATGGCATAGACTTGGCTGATCTGCTGGACCGGGCGGAAGAACTGCTGGACGTAGCGCAAGAAAGACACCACCACGCCCACCGTCGCCAACCCAACAATAGTCAGGTAGCCGCCGAACCCGATGACGATGGCAATGGCGATGGTGCTGAGCACGTCCATAGCCGGCGAAAAGGCAGAAGTGATACCCACCGCGCTCACGTTGGCATCTCGATTGGCCGCGTTGAGTTCCTCAAACCGCTGGCGGTCCGTGTCCTCGCGGCTGAAAGCCTGGGCCACCCGCACCCCGGAGATCTTCTCCTCCAGCTCCACGTTCACGTCGCCGATGGTCTCACGGGTTTCGCGGAAGGCGGCCCGGGCACGCCGGGCCAGAAGGTTGATGACCAGCACCATCGCCGGAATGACCGTAAAGCTGGCCAGTGCCAGTTGCCAGTTGAGGACGATCATAGCGACCACGATGGCCGCCATCTGGAAGATGCCGCTCAGCAATTGCACCAATCCGCCGCCCAGCAGTTGGTTGAGCACGTCCACATCGTTGGTCAGGCGGCTCATCAGGTCACCGGCGTCGTGCTGGTCGAAGTAACTGAGGGGCAAGGCTTGAATCTTGGTGAAAATCTCATCTCGCATACTGGCCAGCACCCTCTGGCCCACCCAACCCATCAAGTAGAACTGGCCCCCCATCGTCACCACGCCCAGCAGGTAGGTGGCTAGCAGGAGCAGTACAGTGCGTCCCAGGCCGGCCCGATCACCGACGCTGATGAACTGGTCAATAGCCCGGCCGATGAGGAAAGGCGCGGCGGCGAATGTGGCCGCATTGATCATCACCAGGATTAGCATCACGGTTAAGTGGGGCCAATAAGGCTTGAGATAACCGGCCAGCCGCGCCGCCACCGTTCCCCGGTTTTGAGCGTGACCCTCGTCCAATTCAATTACTCGTTGAAAGCCATGCATTCCCATTTTCGGTCCTCAGGCTTGTCTAGTCTTCGTATGCTCAGGCGGCCACCGCCACAGGCGCGTCCTCACGCAACTGCGAATACAGGATCTCGGCGTAAAGCGGGCTCTCGGCCAGCAATTGTTGATGAGTGCCCGTCGCCGCCAGCCGTCCTTGGTCGAGCACGATGATCAGGTCGGCATGCCGAACGGTGCTGATGCGTTGGGCGATGACGAAGCTGGTGCGGCCCACCATCAGCCGCTCAAGGGCCTGTTGGATCTGATACTCCGTCTCGGCGTCCACACTGGAGGTGCTGTCGTCGAGGATAAGAATGTGCGGGTCAATCAGCAGGGCCCGGGCGATGGCGATGCGCTGACGCTGGCCGCCGCTTAGCCCTATGCCTCGCTCCCCAACACGTGTGCGGTAACCGTCGGGCATCTCCACGATGAAATCGTGGGCCTGAGCTGCCTTGGCCGCCTCAATCACCTCTTCGTCCCCGGCGTCAGGGCGACCATAGGCGATGTTGTCGCGAATGGTACCCGAGAAAAGCGTTGTCTCTTGCAGCACAATGCCAACCTGCGAGCGCAGACTATCGAGGGTCACATCGCGCACGTCGAAGCCGTCCAGGGCCACCCGGCCATCGGTCACGTCGTAGAAGCGGGGAATGAGGTTGATGATGGTGCTCTTGCCCGATCCGGTTGCGCCCAGAATGGCGACCGTCTGCCCTGGTTCGGCGCTGAAACTGACGTGGCTCAGGGTGTCCCGCTCCCCACCAACGTAGCGGAAGCTAACGTCCTCGAAAGCCACTTGCCCGCGGATGGGCGGCAGCGGGGCCGCGCCGGGCCGATCCACGACCTCAGATTGGGCGTCGAGAATCTCGAAAATGCGGCGCGCGCTGGCCGCCGCGCGGGCGATCATAGCACTCAACATGCCGATCATCATCATCGGGAATATCATAAAGTTCAGATAGGCCATAAACGCCGTCAGTTCGCCCAGGCTCAGTTGATCTGAGATGAACATGTTTCCGCCAAACCACACGATGGCCAGTGTGCCCAGGTTGAAGATAAGGAAGATGAGAGGGAAGTTGGCAGCAAAAGCGCGCACCGTTTGCAGGTTGGTCTCCAGGTAGGCTTGGTTGGCAGTTCGGAAGCGGCTCGCCTCGAACGGCTCACGGGCAAAGGCTTTGACCACCCGCACACCCGCCAGGTTCTCTTGCAACACGGTGTTGAGCGCTCCCAGCCTGGTCTGCACTTGCTCGAACAAGGGACGGACGGTCATCATAAAGCGCCCGATGAGCAGCAACATCAGCGGGATGGTCGCCAGGGCGATGAGAGCCAACCGCCAGTTCATCAGCAACAGCAGCACGGCACTACCCAAGATCATAATCAGAGCATTGATGAACTGGAAGAGTCCTATCCCGGTGAATTGGCGGACCATCTCCACGTCGCTGGTGAGGCGTGTCATCAGTTGGCCGGTTTGAGCCCGGTCGTGATAGCTGAAGCTGAGACTTTGGATTTTGTCGAATAGGGCGTTGCGCACGTCGAAGGCCACGTTTTGCGATGCCTTCTCCGACCAAAATCCCTGAGTGAAGTTGAACACGCCTCGCACTATGGCCACGCCTATCAGGCCCAGCGCGCTGGCTGCAATGACCGGCATATAGCCCGGTGTAATGCCGTAATCTATCACCCATCGAATGATCTGGGGGATGACCAGATTGGCGGCGGTCACCAGTATCAGGCTGGCCACCGCGCCAACCGCTACCAGCCAATATGGTCTTAGATAGCTAATCGCACGACCCAATGCATGCATAGTTCTCTCCCACAAAAAATCATGGACTTTTGGGATTATACCAGTCTGCTATTCTACCGTCAACGAACGGTGGAGGCCAGCGTTCTGGCTCTCCCCGGTACGCGGCTTAGACACCTGCAAAGAAAGCATCCCACGGGATCTTTGGTGGCGCATCGTGGCATACAATGTCGATCACGGTCCGCAGCAACGGGGTAGCAGCGCCGTCTAATTCTCCCCGGTCTATCCAGGCTTCAATCGTCGGCCCAATGGCAAGTGCCAGCTCAGCCCCCTCAACCGTATCTTCTGGCATGTACCGCGCCTTAGCTTGGCGGTAACTCATTCCTAACCCCAACAAACGTCCCATGCGACTGTTGCGCCCGCTCTGACAGGTGGCATACAAGTCGCCAACCCCCGGCAAGCTGTAGACGCTACGCCGCTGGCCACCTAGATACTCTACCAGGTAGGCGATCTCCCACAGGGCCTGGGCGTAGATAGCGGATGCCGTGTTGTGCATCGCGGCTCCATTGTCCGCTTCTCCTGATTGTTCCAGCCAGCCTTTCACCAACCCCACCGCCAACGCGTAAAGGTTCTTGAGCGCGACACAGACCTCCACACCGATCACATCGGTGCTTGTCCAGCTGTGATAGTAGGGGGTGCGCAGCAGAGCGGCAATCTCTTCCAGCAAGGCCTGGTTGGAGCTGGCCAGAACAGCGCACGTATGCCGCAGGGCGGCCAACTCGCTTGCAATGGAAGGGCCACCAATAGCTGCCAGTTGAACCTGGTTTCGATAGTGGGAGGGCAATCCCTCGCGCAGCGCGTCGGGCAGAATGTACAGGGTCTGGCGGTCACCGGCCAGGCCCTTGGTCAGAAGCACGATCGGGATGTGGGGAGACAGCCTTGGCCCCAGCATCTCAGCCGCCCAGTCGATGCCCTGCGAGTTGACACCCAGCACCACCAGGTCAGCACCTTGCAGCGCCTCGCCCAGCCGATCGTAGGTGTACGGTGTTACCGTAGCGGCTACCCGGCTGCGCAGCTTGGGATGAAAGCGGCTTTCGTGAATCTCCTCAATGATGTCGCCGTCCAGGTGAGTGCCGACCAGATGGACCGTGTGGCCATTGTCGGTTATGGGTACAGTTATCGCTGTCCCCATGACTCCGGCGCCTAGGATCAGGATCTTGGCCATGTTGGCTCCTTTTCCATTGCTTCAGGAGTCTGTAACCACCTTGCGTAGTTTATCTCCGTTCTCCTTCCACCAATTGAACAGGATGGTAATATCCGTCGACAGCGAGAAATGGCGCACCCCCAGGTCGAGGTAGTACTTGGCCTGATCCACACTGTTGATCTCGGCGCGCGGCTGTACCCCCATCTTCAGGGCGGTTTCGCTTACCCTGCGCTCCACGGCCT
>JAUVPY010000022.1 GCA_030598425.1 Anaerolineae bacterium | reverse complement strand
TTAGGTCTGTTGTGAGAGGTGATTTATGGACAGCGAACAGAGATTCCAGGGTGGGATGAGCGAAGAATACACACTGATCCATCTCGCACTTCCCCATTTTGAGGAACTCCAGGGTCACATCGGAACCGTGATAGCTCAACACAATCGACCAGGTCAATCAGGCCCTCTGCAAGTGCTGGAGATCGGATGCGGTGATGGCGTCACCTCCAGTTTCATTTTGGCGGCGCGGCGCGACCTGTTTCTGACGGCGCTTGATAACGAGGAGGAGATGATCAAGCAGGCTTCCGAGAGACTGGAGCCCGAGATCGTTGGTAAGCGCTGCAATCTGGTTTGTGCGGATGCTGTCGATCATATGACACAAGTGGCATCACACTCCATTGATATCGTTGCATCTGCTTTGACGCTCCACAATATGCACCATACCTATCGCCATAAGCTGCATCGTGAGCTGTTCCGCGTTCTCTCGCCGGGTGGGCTTTTCGTAAACGCTGACAAATACGCCCCACAAGACGATGGGGAGCGTTTTGATGCTCTCGACGTAGCATTGTCTCGATTTTTTGAGGCCTTCATACCGCTTGGCAAGTATGACCTCTTAAAGGATTGGGTGCTGCACAACGTAGCGGATCAAGGCCCCGATCGTGTCATGAAAGAGTTGGACACAATACAAACGCTGCGCGACATAGGCTTTGTCGACATCCAGATGATCTATCGCCACAATATGGAAGGCGTGTTGGTTGCTCGAAAGACGGGGTGATGCGCCCATTTCACTGGTAAATTGCAGATCCTTCCCCACCCGTCTACCCATCCACCCAACAAAAAGCCCCGGCCGACAGGCCAGGGCTTTCCTGTACCCCCGGGGCGACTCGAACGCCCGCGCACGGCTCCGGAGGCCGCCGCTCTATCCGCTGAGCTACGGGGGCTTGCGTGTACAAGTGTACCACAACCGGGGCCGGTTTGCAAGCTCGATTCTGATTGGATGACACTCTATTCTGTCATTCTCAAGTCCGCCTTGATACGCCCCACATTGTCCAGCGCCGCTTCGCGTCCCTTTTGCACCAACGAGTCGATCTGGCCGAAGTCAAAGAAGCTGGTTTGCGCGATGTCGGGCTGGATGTGTACGTCGGCCAGGTGTGCGTCGGTGTACCGCCCCCGCATTACGATGTAGATGGACAGAGCCCACATCTCAAGGATGTTCTCAGGGTATTCCATTGGGGCAATGGGCGGCGGCACCAGGTCCACGGCAATCGTGTAGTCGGCCCCCATATCCTGTGCCACGCAGACCGGCAGGTTGTTAAGCGCGCCGCCGTCGATCAAGAGCCGGTCGCCGTCTTCCACGGGAGTGAAGATGCCCGGCAACGAGGCACTGGTCCGGATCGCCCGCGCCAGGGACCCCTCGCGGAGGACGATCAACTCGCGAGTGAGGATGTCAACCGCAACGGCGGCAAAGGGGGTCTTCAGTTCCTCGATCGTGACGCCCCCGGTCAGCTCGTCGATGACTTTCTCCATGCGGCTGATGTCAAAGAAACCCAGGCCCGGGCGCACGAGACGTCCCAGGCGACCCCAATTCATCTCTTTGCCGATCTGTTGCAACTCCACCGGCGATAGCCCGGCGCAGTACAGCCCCCCGACCACCGCCCCCGCGCTGGCGCCCACTATTAGATCAGGTCGGATGCCGTGTTCGTCGAAGACCTGCAACACGCCCAAATGTGCCGCGCCCCGAATCGCGCCTCCACTCAGCACGAGGCCGGTCCGTCGCGGCCTCCCCGGCATGCCCCATTTCTCCAACCAATCGAGAACCCACATGCGATTACCCCCTCCTGGAAATCAGCAAATCAGCAAATCGGGGTGTTTGCTAATTCCCCGATTCCCCGATTCCCAAACTGTAATGATAAACGTCAACCAGCATGAAGCTGGCCGACTCCCTCAGCTCCGCGTGCTGGTCGAGCCAAGCCCGCGTCAGGTCGCGCGAGTCCCAGAGCCAGCTCTCGGAGGCGACCAGCCAGACTTCAGGATAAGGCTCCAACAGCCGCCCCATCGTATCCTCCACTTCCGTCTCACTGACCCCGCCATTGGTCCAGGGGCCTTCCAACGCAGCGTACTCGCCGTCGAAGTAGTAGTCGAACGTGTGGCGCACGTAGGGCATTTGGAACATAACCGGCGCGTCAGTCTGTCGACGGGTCGTGACATAGTCGGCCGCCGCTCGAAAATCGGACTTGATCGGTGCCGTCGCCTGGGTCCACACACCCAGCAGGCTGAATGTCAAGACGGCGGCCAACACCAAGCCAGCGGCAACCCAGGACAGACGGGATAACGCCACGACTCCCAGCCCGGTCAACAGGTAGAAGGCCGGCGTGAGGAAGATGAGATAGCGTGGCTCAAAGACCGGTGTCCTCAACGAGATAAGATACACCAGGAGGATGGGCAGCAGCAGCCAGATCAGCAGAAATAGCCGCCAGCGCCTTCCGCCAGGAATGGGGAGACGCCTGCTGCCATGCCCGCCCTGGCCTCTTCCTCTCACAGATAGGAAGAGGCCAGCCAGCATGGCAAACACATACCCGGCCACGACCACCCAGCTTCCCACCATAGCCATGCCCCGAGCGTAGAGATTAAACAGAAGAGAGAACATTCGATCAATGGGGTAAAAGGGGTGGCCAGTATCGTACGAATCCATCACCAGCGGCAATTGCCACAGCAGCAGCGGGAGGTAGGGCAGCGTGAGCAGTCCAAAGGCGACCAGGCCCCGTCGCCATTGCCCAAGCGGGAGCGGTCCGGCCAATATGAACGCCGCCAAATATACAGGCACCATCAAGGCCGACAATATGTGAACGTAGAGTGACAGACTCGCAAAAAGGACGAATCCCGCCCACCACCGCAGTTGCCTTGTGGCCAAAGCTTCGAGTAAACAGGTCAACCCCAGCAGCGTCAGCGCAGTCACCATAGCATACATCTTGGCGTCCTGGCTGTACCATATCAGGTAAGGGGAGATGGCGACCAATATCGCGGTAATAACGGCCTCCGGCCGTCCCACCAGCCGTCTGCCTGCCCGATACGCAAGAGGCACCGCCAAAACACCGAAGCACTGCGAAAGGAAACGTAGCGCGAATTCACCATCGCCGACCAGCCTCAGCCAAACCCGCATGAGGAGGAAATAGAGAGGGCCGTTGTATCCAACCCGCACCAATCTCTGAACTAGTCGTAGCAGAAACCCGTGCATCTCGCCGTCGGAGTAATCGAAGAACGCCCGGCCAACATCGGAACCAGGACGCGGCTCGTTTGCCAGGCGGATCACGTCCACCTCATCCCGCCATAAGCTTTGCGTATTGAGATGGGAAGTCCGCAGCAAAAAAGCGACCAGGGTTATTGCAAGTAATGCGCCCCAGGTCGCCTTTTGTCTTTCATACCTCATCCCTCATTCCTCGTCATCCATCCGTTCCGGCACTGGCTCTGGTGGCCTGGAGGGTGCCCGTCGCCCCTTGATCTCCAAGAAAAGCAGGACCACCGGCACCAGCAACAGGAGACCGACCCCACAACACAGCCAGGGATAGGCAAGCGTCACCGCGATCGTATCCCAGAACTTGACCCAGTTGACGATAGGTTGGTTGGATCCAGAGACCGGTGGCGGCGTCGGTGGCGGCAGGGGAGGGGGTGGGGGCAGTAAGGTGGGAGTCGAGGCTGGCAGCATCACCGGCGTCGGGAACATCGTCGGCACAAGGGTAGGCGGTGGTGGTTGTACCGGCGTCGGGGTAGGCTCGGAGGGTACCGCCGTGGCCGGCGGTGCCTGCGTTGGGGGCACGGGCGTGGGTTGTACAGGCGTCTCTGTTGGCGGGGCTGGGGGGACCGGTGTCGGTGTTGGCGGCGATGGGGGGACTGGTGTCGGCGTTGGCGGCGGAGGGACTGGCGTTGGCGGAACTGGCGTAGGTGTCGAAGGTGATTGAAATGCCAGCAGTGACGCCGTAACAGTTCCCGGCGAAAGCACGGCAGCTACCACCAGGGCCACGCCCAGCCACGGCAACCACGTTGTGGCCCAGCCGGTTCGACGCAGCAAGCTGGTCATTAGCGTTCCCAAGGCGCGAAGCATTGAAGGCAATGGTATCAAGATGATGTAACTCCTTCCAACAAAAAGACTACCACACCCGCGATCAGCCCGGCCAACACAATTCCGCTTGCCACCAGCAGGGCTGTGCCAAGCTCACTGCCCTGAGGTGGCTTAAGGGCAGGGATTTCTGGAGTTGGCGTCAATGTCACGACCGGGGGGGTGGGGGGTTGGTCCGTCGGTGTCGGCACCGGCGACCCGGGGGCGGGGGTCGACTGGTGCCAGGCCCCCACATTCATCCCTGGGGACGAAAGCAAAAATGCGAGGCCCGCCGCCACCAGTGCCATAATCAGCAACCTGGCTCCCCGTCCAGAAACAGCAGATACGGGGAGTCTCAGTCGATCCGATTCTGCTCGGCCTGGATTGGCAAATCCCCGTTTTTGCGTGGATTGGCAAATCCCCTTGGAGCAGATGTCGAATCTACCGAGTCTGTCCAAAAATGGGGTTGCACCTCTCCGATTGTCAAAGGTCATAGTGAAGTATCTCTCTGCAGACGTAAATCGGCAAAAGGCGTAAAATAAGTAGTTTACCGGGACAAACCAGGCATAAACTCAGGTTTCGGGGCAGCGCCGGGCCTGTGCAAGCAGTTTCGGTGATTACTTATTGGCAGGCCGAGTAATTATACAAAGACCCCATACAATTGACAAAACAATGAAGACCTCCGAGGTTGCCAAAAAACCCCCGAGGTCTTTGCTTCACCGTAAGATAAGTTTCGACCCTACTAGAGCGCAACCTCTCCCGTTAACCCACCGGGCGTATCGGCCACCAGCCGGACAGGTGTGACCACGTTACGCAAACCGGGGCCGCCTGGCGCTGATATACGCAGGTAGTTGCCCGTCAGGCCACTCCACACCAAGCTATCACCATTTGGCTCATCTGCTTCCCACAACACGTCCATCGTCCGGCCCAGAAAGCGGCGGCGGAAGGTGCGTTCCAGCTTGGCGCCCAGCGCGTGCATGCGGCGGCTGCGCTCGGACACGATCTGAGGGGAGATGTGGTCGGGCATTGAGGCGGCGGCCGTCCCCTCGCGGCGCGAATAACGGAAGATGTGCAACTTGGCAAACGCCATCGCCTCTACAAAGGCCAGGCTCTGAGAGAACTCTGTCTCGTTCTCACCCGGAAACCCGACGATAATGTCTGTCGTCACTGACAGATCGGGGATCGCGGCGCGGGCAGAATGCACCAATTCGGCAAAGCCGGCTGTGGTCGTGTGTCGCGCCATGCGTCGCAGCGTGGCGTCGCAGCCGCTTTGCAGCGGCAGGTGCAGATGACGGCCGATACGAGGGCTTTCCCACAGCGAAAAGAAGTCCTCATCCAGGTCCCACGGTTCCAGCGACGACAACCGCAAGCGCGGCACGTCGCTTTCGTCCAGCAAGCGGCGCACCAGATTGTACAGGCCGCGCCCCTCGCCCAGGTCGTGGCCGTAAGAGCCCAGATGCACTCCGCTGAGCACCACCTCCTGGTAACCTGCCCTCACCAACCCCTGCACTTCGGCGATGACTTCATCCGTCGGGCGGCTGCGGCCCGCTCCCCGCGCCACGGTCACGATGCAAAAAGTACAGCGATTATCACAGCCATCCTGCACTTTGACAAAGGCCCGCGTCCGCGCTCCGGGATAAAGGTAGTGCGGCTGGAAATCGGAAGTTGAGGGCTGAGAGTCGGAGACCTGGGGCTGTCGATTATCACGCTGCACGTATTGTGTGACCGACTCGACGATTTGGTCTTTCTCTCGATTGCCAACCACCATATCCACGCCGAGGGCGCCCACCTGTTCCGGCTCTAACTCGGCGTAGCAGCCGGTGACCACCATCACGGCGCTCGGGTTGGTCCGCTTCAAGTGTCGGGCCAATTGCCGCGACTTACGGGCGGCAATTCCGGTGACGGCACACGTATTCAGCACGCACACATCGGCCGTCTCACCCGGACCTACCATCCCATGCCCAGCCGCGATAAAGCCTCGCGCCAGGCCCTCAATCTCACTGATATTCAACCGGCACCCTAACGTCTCCAACCTAACCCGCATCCCAATCTCCAATCCCTAATCTCCAACCCCAATTCACCAATCCCCAATCTCCAATTACCATCCAATGACCTCTGACTACTGCCTTCTGACTACTGACCTCTGACCTAATACACATCCATCCGACCAAAAGTCCAATCAGGTCCGGGGTCCGCGTTGGCGATGATCTGCTTCTGGCCGCTGCCGTCGGCGTTCATAATATAGATTCCCCAACTCCCGGCACGGGCGCTCCTGAACACAATACGCCCGTCGGGTGTCCACGCCGGCAGCGTGTCGGGACCAGGGGCGTCGGTCAGGCGACGGACATTGCCGCCATCCGTGTTCATCACGTAAATATCTACGTCGCCGCCCAAATCCCGGTGAAAGGCGATCGTCCGCCCGTCGGGAGACCAATTGGGGAAGGAATCACCCCCCTCGTTGGTGATATTGTGCGCGCCGGAATCGTCGCGGTTGGAGATCCAGATACCCTGTTTGCCGTCACGCCCGGAGCGGTAGACAACCTGGTTGCTGTCGGGAGACCAGGCGGCCTGCTCGCCAGGGATCTCAATGTTGTATTGCTGATTGTCATCGGTGCCCAGGAAATAGATGCGCCGGTCGGGACCACCCCGGGCGGCGTCAAAGGCAACCATTTCCCCGCTCGGTGCCCAGGCGGACCAGCGTGCCGTCCCATCGCGCACAAATTGCCCGAGCTCAACTTGGGTGATATCGTCGGGGAAGTTGGCGACCTTCAGCGAAAGGATACCGTTCGTGATACCCTCCATCACGTATTCGACACCACCTCTCACCTGTCGATCTACGCCTTCCGCGCCAGCAATACTGAGGTATTGACCATCACGGGACCAGGAGGGCCCGGCCGCCCGTTCCAGGAGGAAACGCTCGCCACTGCCGTCCGTGTTGGCGATAAACAGGTCGTGTTTACCGCCGTCCCAACGGGCGAAGGCGATTTTATATGTCCCCCCCACGACTTGGCCACCTGTGCTCGCGGGCGCTTCACTGGCTTCTATGACAAAGTCACGCGTCTGAACCAGTTCCCCGTTTACGTGAATCTCCAACGTCCACTCGCCCGAACCCAACGGCTCGTCACCGCCGGTCAGACTCAAGTCAAAGGTGCCGCTCTCACCCGCATCCCACGTTTCAGATCCGCTGGCAACCTCTTCCTCATCTTGATACCAATACCGCTCCCAGGTGACGCTCTCTGACATCCCCTCGTAATCAAAGAAGGCGTGGATTTCCTCTATATCACTTGGGAAGGTAGTGCTGGCGTCTACCGGCTCATTGTTTTCGGTGACACCCACGGCGAACGTTATTGGGCCAATAGCTGGTTCCAGACTCACGGGGGCCGAAGTGGCAGTCGGCGCCCGGGTTGCCTTTGGGGCCACGGTGGGGGGCTCAGTGCTATCCGGTGTGACTTCTGTTGCGGGGGGCTCGGTCGGCGTTTCGGTTGGCGTCGGTTCAAGCTCAGGCTCGGCTGTTTCAGTAGCCTTGACCGGGGTGAAGGTCGACGTGCTGAGAGCTTCAGCGGTCGGGGTCTCCTTGTCACCTCCCAGGCTAATCAAAGACTCTCCACCTTCGGACACTACGACAAACCCGATTAACACCACCCCCAGCAGACAGAGCATCACTGCACATCCGCCCAAGGCCACCCACAGCCACGAGTTCCGCTTCTTAGGTGGCGTATCAGTTGGGGCATCGGTTGGCGGGATGTCGGATACGATGGTGCGGTCGTCGTCTCCTCCAGATGTAGTCATTGTCTACCTCCCTGACTCAGATCGGTCACCTGAGTGTTTCCAATTCAGCTTAATCTAGATATTCCCCCAGATTGAGTCCAAGCATAGCATCGGCAGACAGGTGTGTCAAGTGTTAGAGATAGAGTTGCACCGTCCCAGTTTGGTATACCCCAAGGGGTTTTTGGAACCCCCTGGGGCCTTATCCTGGTTGGCATCCACGTCAGGGAGTGGTATAATTTGTTATGGTCAATTCCTTTGATGGAGGGTTGACATGTCCGGCGAACTCGATAGCGTAGAGAACGAGCGCAGTTATGTGGCCCGTGAGCTGCACGACGGCGTAGCTCAGACGACGCAACAGATCATTCTGCAGGCTGGCCTTTGCCGCAAGCTGCTGGAGCGGCGACGGTTGGAAACACTAGCTGAAGAATTGGCAACCTTGGAAGCCCGCGCCAAGCACGCCTCCCAACAGGTGCGAGAATTCATTGCCGACATGCGTCCGCCGCGCGGCGAACCAGATGCCCCCCTCGTCGAGTGGGTCCGTGCCGAGATAGACAACCATCTGACGCGGGGTGGTCCTCCCACCGAGTTTGAATTTGAGACCCAGCAACCGATCCCCACATTGCCAGAACCCACGCGGACCGCGCTTCTCCGTATCCTTCAGGAGGCGCTGCTCAACGCACGCAAGCACGCTCAGGCCCAGCAGATGGTCGTGGGTTTGTCAATTGACGGTGACGCGCTGCAACTGATTGTCAGGGATGATGGCAGAGGCTTCAGCCCGAGCGAATTGGGGGCTCGCCCTCCCGACGCGGGCGGCGCCGGCCTCCGGGCGATGCGAGCCCGGGCCCAGGCGTTAGGCGGGGACTTCAAGGTTCAGACCGGTCCAGGCCGGGGAACACGGGTCGAGGCGAATATTCCGACGAAGTAGGGATGCCCTACGATTGCCTGTCCTCGCGATACAGCCCGTGTTCGGTCACATACTCTACCACCGCCGCCGGCACCTGGTAGCGGATGGAATGTCCTTCGCGAACACGACGCTGCAAATCGCTGGATGAGATGCCTAGCACCGGCATCTCTACCCAATCCAGGCGGTGGCTGATGTTGGGCAGTGCCGCTTCCAGTTCTGCCAGGTCGGCGCGATAGCCTGGTCGCGCCACCACGGCCAGCCGGCAGAGGTCCACAAGTTGATCCGGCTGGTGCCAGGTGAGCAGGTGGGCCAACGAATCAGCGCCCATAATAAAGTAAGTCTCGTCGATGCCCGTACCCCACTCGTTACGTATCAGCTGAATAGTATCTATCGTATAGTGTGGGCCGGGTCGGTCCATATCAACTGCGGAGATGTCAAACGCGGGGTTATCGGAGATGGCCAGGCGCACCATCCTCAGACGGTGCGCTATTGGTAATATGGCGTATCCTTGCTTATGGGGAGGATCGCCGGCCGGTGCGAAGAGCACTCGATCGAGGCGGAGGGTAACCCTTGCTTCCTCGGCAGCCAATAGATGTCCGAAGTGGATTGGATCGAAGGTGCCGCCGAGGATTCCTAGTCGCAAGTCTCAAACTCCCCAAAAACCGCGCGGCCTACGCTGCTACACTAACCCTTCTATCAGCCTGACGACCATCTGGCCGGCGTTTAGGTCGACATGGTCGATCACATCGGCGATGGCCGGCAGTAGTGTCTGGCCGCGTGGGCCAATGACGACATAGACCTCATTTGCGTTGGTAAAGATGACCTCGCTGAGCCTTCCCAGTTCTTCTCCTTCCACTGTCACGACGTCCAGGCCAACCAACTCGTAAGGATAGTATTCGTCCTCTGGCAGTGACATCGCCTCCTCGATAGGAATCTGAACCAGCAAGCCTCGCAATCCTTCAGCCGTCGTCCGGTCTTCGCAGCCCTGCAGGGTCAACAGAATGCGGTCCTTGTGCCAGCGAGTGGTCGCTACCTGCCACACGTCTGCCTGCTGCGGACCTCCCAGGTACATCGCCTCAATGGTATCGAAGCGTTCGGGAAAATCGGTTAACACCTCAACAGCCAACTCGCCCCGCAGCCCGTGAGGGCGAATGACACGACCAATCGCGATGAAACGGGGCTCAGACGATTCAATCTTTTCGTCTGAGCCCCGCCTAACTTCATCTATCGCCGGTCGGCCGGACCGCATTTACACAATCTCCAGTGTAACGCGCTTGCCTTCCTTGACGGCAGCTACGCGTAACAAAGTGCGCATCGCGTTTGCCACCCGTCCCTGCTTGCCGATGACTCGACCCATATCCTCTTGCGCCACACTTAGCTCATAAATGGTTGCACTCGCTCCCTCGATTTCGCGTACCACAACGGAGTCGGGATCGTTGACTAAGGCCTTTGCCATGAACTCCACGAGTTCCTTCATGTCAGACATCGGACTTGCCTCCTGGTTTGAGGTGGGGGGGAGAGGGGGGGGAGAACTGGGGAGACAAGCAACCCAGGTTTTAGGCATCCTCCTCTGCCGGTTCCAAGGTCTCTTCAGAGTCGGCCACGTCTTCGGTGGCCTCGGCTTTCGTATCCGATTCGACCACCTCCTTTTCCTCTTCCTCGGCCTCGGTGACCTCAGCTTCAGCCGCCTCGGCGATTTCTTCAGCCTCAACCTGCAAGTCAGCCGCTTCTGCCTCTTCGGCGAGCTGTTCACGCGCAGCAGCCGCCTCGGCGAGTAGCACGTCCAGCGACTCGCCGCTCTTATACCGGGCCAGGCGGTCCATAGTCCCCTGGCGTGTGAGGAGACCAGCGACCGCATCGGTTGGCTGGGCGCCCTGCGAAAGCCAATAAAGGGCCCGGTCTTCCTTAATCTCTACGGTTTGTGGCTCGGTCCGTGGATTGTAAAAGCCGATGGTTTCAATAAAGCGGCCATCGCGTGGTGAGCGCGAGTCTGCAACCACTACCCGATAGCTGGGTTGTTTTTTGGCACCTACGCGTCTGAGACGAATCTTAACCATGTGAAATCAGTGTTACCTCCCTACATATTGTATACGTTTACAGAATTTTGGCTAACGCAGAATCTGATAATCTTTGCAGCTAAGCATATAAGATTTTGAAATAAGAACGGCCTCTATTGTCCAAAGCCACCGCCTAACATGTTCGCCAGGGCGCGCTGCCCCTTGCCACCGCTAAGCTGCTTCATCATCCGCTGCATCTGACGAAACTGGGCAAGCAGTTGATTGACTTCCTGTACGTCAACCCCGCTTCCTCGGGCGACACGCCGTTTGCGGCTGGCGTTTAGCATCTTGGGGTTGCGCCGCTCGGCGAGTGTCATTGAGTTGATGATCGCCTCGATCCTTCCCAGTTGCTGATCGGTCAGATCTGGTGATAGGTCGCGCCCGACCTTGGCCATACCGGGCACCATTTCTAGGAGTTGGCTCATCGGCCCCAATTTTTTGACCTCGCCCAACTGCTCCAGAAAGTCTTCCAGATTGAACTCCCCGGTCAGCAGCCGTTCTCCTGCACGTTGCGCCTTTTCCTGGTCCAGAGAGCTCTCGGCCCGCTCGATCAGGGTCAGGACGTCGCCCATTCCCAGGATGCGCGATGCCATTCGGTCAGGATGGAACTTCTCAAGGTCGCTGGTCTTTTCACCGGTGCCCAGGAACTTGATTGGCACACCGGTCACCGACCGGATCGAAATGGCGGCACCGCCTCGCGCATCGCCGTCAATCTTGGTCAGGATAAGGCCGGTCAGTCCGACTTGCCCGTGAAAACTCTCAGCCACCCGAACCGCGTCCTGGCCAGTCATAGCGTCCGCGACGAGCAACACTTCTTGCGGGTTGGTCTTGGACTTGATCTGTGTTAGCTCGTCCATCAGCGCGTCGTCAACGTGAAGACGACCGGCTGTGTCCAGGATGATAATATCGTGGGCTCCCTGGCGCGCCTGTTTGACGGCATTAGCGCAAATCTTGGGTGGGGGAACTTCTGTACCCTCGGCGTGCACCGGGATCTCGAGCTGGCGGCCTAATACCTTGAGTTGCTCAATCGCCGCCGGCCGACGGGTGTCGGCTGCGACCATAAGCGGGCGATGGTTCGATTTTCTAAGGTGCTGCGCCAGCTTAGAGGCAGTTGTCGTCTTACCTGATCCCTGTAGGCCGACTAGCATAATCACGTGGGGCGTCGGCCCATCCAGATCAAGTCGAGCCGGCTCTCCCAGGGTGGTGATCAACTCTTCATTGACGATCTTCACGACCTGTTGAACCGGCGTCAGGCTCTGCATAACCTCGGCGCCCACCGCCCGCTCGCGTACCCGGCCGATGAAGTCCTTGACCACTTTGAAGTTGACGTCGGCTTCCAGTAGCGCCAGCCGGACTTCGCGCAAAGCAGCGTCGACGTCTGCCTCGCTCAGCTTGCCGCGCCCGCCCAGTTGTTGAAATACGTCCTGGAGTTTGTCCTGTAAATTCTCAAACATTGAAGAAAAACCCGTAAGAAATGATTGTAGTCCATCTCAATCATTTCGTCAAGTTACAGGGGGTACAATAAAGTACAGAGACAATAAGTCCTGGTGACTGAGCTGCTAAATCTCCGGGCGTAAACGCAGCGATCATGCAGCAGAACTTATTTGGATGTCGCTAGCGCGAACTTCTAGGCTCGACAGAAAACTAAGGATGATTCTAGAGTTTACCTGAAGAACCAGTAATTGCGGTCATGACATTAAACGCAAGCCGAAGCAAAATTCGACCATCTCTTGACAAGTCCATTGTCCGTCCCGTATAATCGTGAAATGTCACGCCTGAGGCGACATTCGCTTTCCTTTCGATCGAGATTGGTTCGGTGGGGGCTGCTCCTTCTCTGGACCGCGCTGCTGACCGTTTTGGGAATCCTGGGCATTG
>JAUVPY010000380.1 GCA_030598425.1 Anaerolineae bacterium | reverse complement strand
GCCCTATCCCATCTTTGCCCTCATTGAGGAGGCGCACAATTACGCGCCGGCCAACGCCGACGTGGTAACCACAGGCATCCTGAAGACCATCCTCTCCGAGGGGCGCAAGTTTGGTGTCTCGGTGGGTCTCATCAGCCAGCGACCGGGCCGGCTGGACAGCGACGTGCTGTCCCAGTGCATGACCCAGTGCATTATGCGCATCGTCAACCCCATAGACCAAAATCGGGTCGCCGAGAGCGTTGAATCGGTGGGGCGCGATCTGCTCAAAGAGCTGCCTGCTCTATCCAAGGGACAGGTCATCGTGGCCGGCAACGCGGTCAACACGCCTCTTCTGTGCCGGGTGCGAGGGCGCATCACGCGTCACGGCGCCGAAGACCCAGACGCCCCCGCCCGCTGGCAGGCCTACTTCTCAGAGGCGGCCACCGCCCGCCGCCAGCGCGACGAGGCGCTGCCAGCGGAGCCAAAGCGGGGCAGCAGTCGTATGTTTAAATAGAGGCACGGAGTCAGGGGATCAGGGATTTGGAATCAGGGAATCGGGACCGGGACCTGATCCCCAATTCCCTGATTCCCTAATCCCCTATCTACCAATCTACCGCTACAGAAGAAGAGACACAATGACCGGTTCGGGTCCCAGTGGGCTACCAATTCAAGCTTCCGCCACTACCGTCGCCGTCTGCGTCGTGTCTACCCCGGACACGCTGGGAATGCCCTGGGCCGCACAGGCGCCCTGCACACCGGCCGTGCCCACGATCACGTCGGCTTCGTCGTTACGCCGCCGGAGCAAGACCACGACCGGCCACACCAAAACGCTCGTCAGCCCGCCCACGACATAGCCGGCCGCGATCGACTGCGTCTGAGCCAGACGTCCCAAAGCCGTTTGCCCCAGCACACTGCCGCCGCTGCCGACCAGGGAGTCAAAGGAGACGACCGTAGCACGCTGCTCGGACGAGACGAGTTGGTGCAAATAGGCTTGCTTAACAGGGGTCCAGACACCCCACGTAGCCATGACCACCAGGTACAGGGCCACCGCCAACCAAAACGAGTCGGCCAGTCCCACGCCGACCGTCGCCACGGTCTGAATAACAGCCGCCCAAAGCAACAGCGTGGTGCGCTTGCCGCAGAAGCGGGTGAACCACTCGACCAACGAATTGCCGGCGATGATCGCCAGCGAGATGAGGGCGGCGATCACACCCGCCACCCAGGGCAAATCCTGGCCGAGCAACTCCAGGAAATAGGGCTGCCAGGCGTAGAAGCCCCAAAACAGGAGAATGGAGTTGATGAAGGAAGCGATGACCAGCAGCCGGACGGAAGTCTGATGCCAACCAAAGGCAATGCTGGCTTCGGCGACCTGCTTCATCTCACCCGGCAGTTTCGCCAGTTTCATCGCCCGGGGCTTGAAACCGATGTCGTGCATGGTGAAAAAGGCAATTACAAACACAACCGCCAACAGCCCGGCACGGGCCACATAGGGGATGGACAGATTGAGGGTGGCGAGCAGGCCGCCTCCGACCGATCCGACGAACATCGCCACGCCTGACACGCTTGACCCGCGGGCAAAGATCCGGTCCAGTTCGCCCTTATACCCAGTCGCGTTGAGCGCATCCACCAGCCACGCCTCTGTGGCGCCCGAGTAAAAGGTGTACCCTAACCCCAGCACGACCGACATCAGGCTGAAGGCCAGCAGACCTCCACCTGCCCCCGCAACAGCGACATAGCCCAGGGTGCCGAGCATAACCACCACCACACTCAGCAAAAACGAGGTGCGGCGTCCGCGAGTATCCGCCAGCACGCCGGTGGGTATCTCAAAGAGCGCCATGCTGCCGGTGAATACTGCATTGGCGATAAAGACTTGAAAGATGTTCAGGCCGGCGTCAAGCATAAAGAGCGTGTTGACACCCCAGATCAAAGAGGCAGACAGCGTATAGAGACCCGCGATGACCAGGTAACTGCGGACAACCCCCGCCGATTCGTCGGCATCCTCACTCGTTTCCAGTGGATCATCGGCATCCTCACTCGCTTCCAGCGGTTCACCGTCCAGTGTCATGTAGATCTCGTCCACGAAGCAATGGCCCCAGTCTTCGCCTGGCTCAAGGGACTTGACGAGGGGGTGACCTGTGTCGTGGAAGTGCTGCCTGGCGTGTTTATTCTTCGAGTCATCGCAGCAACCGACGTAGCCGCAGGTCCTACACATGCGCAGGTGGACCCACGTATCGCCTTGCGCAATACAATCTGCGCATCCCTCGCTAACGGGCTTGACCTCTTTGATATAGTCCAGATGTGTGCATTCTTTCATTTCTCTCACCACCAAGTAGGCTGCGGAAAAGGAGTTAAGGCAACAATGCATATATTATAACGAAGTGTATCAATTTTTCCCAATAGTATATATTTCAAGGGTGTGTCCCGGATTATAGGCCATAAGACCTCCGAAGTTGCCTCAAGATTTGAGGCTGAAACTTTCCCCAAAGGGAGTCTGCCCAATATCCTGGACGCACCCATATTTCAAGACACCCTTGACAAATCGGTCACTATAATGTAAAATGAGATATATAAGATGTAATTTATAAAATATGTTCTACGCTCAAAGGATGATGTCAGGGGAAGAACAGTGCCACCAAAAAAAGTCAAGAGATCGACACAGGGCCCCCCGACGATTTCAAGCTACGTACTCAAAACGATCCGTGATGGAATACTATCCGGGCGATATCCCTTGGGTTCGCGGCTGGACCAACAAGCACTGGCCGAAGAGCTGGGCGTCAGCGTCATCCCCGTCCGCGAGGGGCTGCGCCAGCTCGAAGCCGAAGGCCTGGTTCGAATCTATCCCCGCCGTGGCGCGTATGTGGCTGAGCCCTCGGTTGACGAGTTCCGAGAGATCTGCCTCCTTCGCGAGGTTTTGGAAGAGCTGGCTACGCAGCTTGCAGTTCCCAACCTCTATTCCCATGCAATTGAACAACTGAGCGACATCATCCAACAGATGGAGAAGGCGATTGCTTCCCAGGACTTCGCGAACCTGCCGGAGCTAGATCGAAGGTTCCGGTTTACGATCTACGACGCATCGCTCCGGCCCATTCTGGTGGGAATGCTGTCCAGCTTGTGGGATCGCGCAAGTCTATACCAGCGTCTGTACACCCGCCTGCCTGACCGTGGGCCACAAGCGCTGGCCGACTATAATAAGATATATGCCGCCTGCCAGGCGGGTGATGCCGCCGGGGCCGGCCGAGAGGTGCGCGAGCACATCCGGGTGACGGCGGAGGAAATCTTGGAGAAACTCGCAGCCGACGGGGCGTGAGATGGCTCAGGAAGAACTAGACTATCGAGACTTTGAAATAGAGATCGCTCCAAGCCAGGGGAATCGTTACCCGGTGGCAGTCTTGCGCTCACCATCGGGACAGGCGCGGAATATGATGCGCCTCCCCTTCGACCGGACGGCGCCAGACCAGCACACGGGTACGCTGGAAAAGGCCCTTCTGGGCGAGATCGATGATCCCACCCAGGCAGTGCAACATTTTGGCGCGCAACTGTTCGAGGCATTGATACACGACGACGTGCGCAGCGTCTACGACATAAGCCGGCAGGCAACGTCCGCCAATGGCCAGGGTCTGCGCATCAAGCTGCGCATCAACGCACCGGAATTGGCAACCATCCCCTGGGAGTACCTTTACGACGTGCGTCAGGGCGAGTTCGTCGCCCTCTCCCGCTACAGCCCGATTGTTCGTTATCTCGAATTGCCACTTCCCGAGCCGGAGCTCGCCGTCGCCGCACCGATACGCATTTTGGGCGTTGTCGCCAGCCCCGCCGATGTCGCCCCGCTGGATGTGGAGCGGGAGAAGGCGCGTCTGGGGG
>JAUVPY010000252.1 GCA_030598425.1 Anaerolineae bacterium | reverse complement strand
TTCCCGGAAGCTTGAGGATTGCCGTCACATGTCAGGACCAGCTGAACCTACTGGGCTTTGTGCAAATCATGGTGTCACCGAAGCTTCCGGGAACGTGAGTCACGCAAGACATGACATTGTCGAAGTAGTTACGACTTCGGAGGTGTCCGAAGTTATCCCTGATCGCGCCCTTGGAGGTCGGTGGCCAGTTCGTCCAGATCGACTCGGGCGGTGAGATCAATAGTGAGGGGAGCAACTGATACCACGCGCTCCACGGCCAGGGCCCGCACATCGGAATCGGTTTCCAGCGTGTCCCAATTGATCACTCGCGTGTAACCTATCCCTTTTTGTTCGCCCAGGCTCCGGCGGCCGCTGGGCAGGGGGACGTAGTATCGCTGGCGCGAGACGCGGGCCATCCGCCACGGTGTCTCGGGCGTGGCGTCGCTGGGCACCTCGATTTTGAGGATATCCACGCCGGCGGGTAATCCCCCGGTCAGAACGATTTGGGCGAAACGGCGGGTGAAGGCAGCGGCAGCCGTGAAGTCGACCGCGTCTGAGGGTTGGTAGTGAAATTCTTGGGGCGTCTCCACTGACACGGCCAGGCCCGGCACCCCAAAGCTGGCCGCCTCGATGGCTGCTCCGACCGTTCCGGAGTTAGTGACGCTGGTACCTACGTTCTCACCGAAGTTGATGCCGCTGATGAGCAAACGAGGTGGGCGTGGGGCCAGGTCGAGCAAAGCGGCCAACACCGCCTGTGCAGGTGAAGCTTCAACTCCGTAGGCGGTGACGGTCTGACAATTGACCGGTATCTCTTCTCGGTAAACCGCCTTGTCGCGCACCGGGGGATAGCTGCGGCTGGCGCCGGTCTGTTGTTGCCGGGGTGCGACCACCATCACTTCTCCCAAATCGCACACCGCTTTGACGACGGCGTGCAGGCCAGGGGAATGGATACCGTCGTCATTGGTCACTAAAATGAAAGGGGCCTCGGCAGTGTCTGATCGTGTCATCTAATAGTCCTTTCAGGGCATAGTCTTTCTGGGGATAAACAGTTTCGCACTGCGAAAAGAGGTTGGAACTGGTCTCAGTCCGCACGAGCGACGAAGATCATCTTTTCGCTGCTGCCCTCGAACGGTTCCAGGTCATAAGAGCCGTAGACTGCCTCCAGGCTGAAACCGGCTGTGCGCAGCAGCAGTTCCATCTCATAGCGATATACGAATCGCATTTGGAAGGGGAAGAGAGTTCGAGAGACGGTTCCCGTCGAGTCTACCTCATCCATAATAAAGGTGATGTTCTGTGTCTGGGTTGCCAGATCCATGCGACGGGTGTAGAAGCGGTGGATGGTGTGTCCCGTCTCAGGGTCGAGAATGGTGCCTTCGCTAACCAGACGGCCATCCGATTCCAGCAAGGCTTGGGGATCTGGGTGGAACACGTCCACGACGAGCTGACCACCTGGCTGCAGGTGACGATGGATACTGCGCAGACAGCCAAGTTGTTGCGCCGTATCGTAGCAGTGCATAAAGGTGTTGATGGGGATGATGCTTAGAGCAAAGCGCTCGGGGATCTCAAAATCGCGCATATCGCCTTGGATGAGGGCGACCTGGTCATCCATCTGAGCCGCGTTGGCCTTGGCCCGAGCCATTGCCAGCATCGTTTCAGAAAGCTCCAGGCCTGTGACGTGGTGTCCTTCAAGAGCCAGGGGGATGAGCACGCGCCCGGTTCCGCAACCTAACTCCAAGATTGGGCCATCAACGGCCAGTGCGAAATCCCGGTACATCTGCACGTCATCGTCCCGCTCGCCGTAAAAGACGTCATAAAACCGGGCGATGGGCTCAAACTCATTCACCTAATGCTCCCCCGCCGTGACTTATTTGTTGGCGCAGCAGTTCGGTGGCGTGTTGGAGCGCTTGATCGATGTGGTCAGGGTGGGGGCCTCCCCCTTGCGCCAATTCTGGACCACCGCCACCACCGCCGCCCACCAGGCTACATGCCTCCTGGAGCAGAGGACGCATGTCATAGCTCAGGTCGGAGGAGCGGGCGAAGATGAGTTGCGCTTTTTTCCCCGTCACACCCAGCAGCACAACGTGGCCTGGCTGGTTGGCGATACGCGTCGCCAGTCGCCGGGCTTCTTCCATTTCCCGGTTTTTGAATAGCTGGCACACGAGCAACACAGGCCCGATTAGCCGGGCGCTGGCGGTCAGGGCCGCAGCCTCGTGGTCCAGCAGCAGTTCGCGCAGCCGGTCCCGCTCCTTGCGGGCTATGCGGGCTTCAGTTTGCAAGCGGTCAAGTGCCTCCGGTAGTTCCTCAACCCCTATCGACAAACGAAGCGCCAAGTCGCGCGTCAGGGTGTTCAGCTCTTGGTAGTGAGTCAGCGCCCGGTGACCGCAAAGAAAGGTGATCCGCGTCTCCGCGCCGCGCCGCTCAACCCGCACCACCTTTGCGAGACCGATTTCGCCCGTGCGAGCCACGTGGGTGCCACCACAAGCCGACCAATCAAAGCCCTCAACCTGTACGATGCGGATCGATTCCTTGGCCGGCGGCGCTTTGCGGAGGGGGAGCGTGGCAAACTCGTCGGGTTCCAAAAAGCGGGCGAGGACGGGGCGGTCCTCGAATATGATCTGATTGGCCAGCGCTTCGGCGCGAGCCACGCTATCGTCGTTCAACGCTTCGTCGTTCAAGTCAATGGTGCTGTAATCGTCACTCAAGTGAAAGCCAACCGTGTCGGCGTCTGCTGCCTGAACAAAGGCCTGCGACAGCAAGTGTTGGCCCGTGTGCTGTTGCATAAGATCAAAGCGGCGTGCCCAATCAATTTCACCCTGTACCGGGTCGCCGGGCCGCAACACAGTCTTGGACTCGGTGGAGGAGAGCACGTGGATGATGACTTGATCCTCCTCTCGCTCCAACACCTCTACGATAGGCACTCCGCTCAAGGTCCCCGTATCATAGGGTTGGCCGCCGCCGGTGGGATAAAAGACGGTGCGGTCCAGCACCACCGCTGGGTTATCGTTTAAGGTCAAACATTCCACCACGTGGGCGTCGAAGGAAGTGCTGTAGGAATCGGGATAATATAGGCGCTCGGTCATCTTTGTTGGCTTTCAGCTCCTTCAGTGCCTTCTTTGAGGATTTCGTGGGGACTGTGCAAGGGCTCTATCAAGGGTAGAGTAAGCAAAAAAGTACTCCCTTGACCGGGGGTGCTCTCTACCCAGATGCGCCCTCCATGAGCCTCTACGGCCAGGCGACAGAAGGCCAACCCCAGTCCGACACCCGATGCCGCATCCTTGACCTGGACGCGAGCAAACTTGTCGAAGATACGCCACTGGTATTCGGCGGGGATGCCTGGCCCCTCGTCGGTGACGGAGAAATTGAGGCACCCCTCCTGCTCGCTCGCCACTACGTCAACTTGCCCGTGGCGTGGCGAATATTTGATGGCATTGGTGACCATGTTAACCAGCACCCGGCGGATCATATCTTGGTCGATCCACGCCATCGGCGTTTCACCTTGAACTTCGAAGTTCAGCTCGACTTGCCTGGCCCTGGCCATTGAGTCCAACTGATCTTCGACAGCGCGCAACAGCACATCCACCTCCGCCTGCGTGCGGTTGAGGGGGACCTCGTGCTGCTCCAGCCGACTCACGTCCAGCATCGAATCGATCAGGTCCTGCATTTGTTGGCCACTGCGCAGCGCTATGTCCACCAGTTGCGTAACCGGAGAGTCGGACGGCATCTCTCCCAAAACGAGGGGGATGGTGCTGATCGCGTTAACGAGATTGCCCATGGGGCCGCGCATGTCGTGCACCAGCATGTTGGTCAGATCCTCGCGCAATTGCTCCACTTCGCGTCGGCTCGATATGTCCCGACCACTCCATTCAATGCCGTCTGCCCCGCCGTAGTCGATACGCCTGGTTCGGAATTCCACCGGTGTGATGCGCTCGGGCGTCACCGGCAGATCAACCTCGAAGACAATCTCCTGGCCGGCGCGCCAACCGGGCAGCGAACTATCAAATTGGGTGCGCAGTTCATCGTCCAAAGCGCTCACATAACTGCCTATCAGCGAATCCCGGTCGCGGTGTAGCGCTTCGCACGCCTTGTGGTTGGCATCCAGCACCTTGCCCTCGTTGTCAAAGATGAGCAGCATGTCGGTGTTATCTTCAAAGAGCCGGGTGTAGCGCATTTCTGCGGCCTGTAGTTGCTCTACCAACTGGCTACGACGTTGCTCGGCCTGATAAAGCCGGGCGTTGACCACGGCTGTCGTCGCCTGGTCGGCGATGACGGTGAGCATGGCCAGATCGCTTTGCGAAAAGTAGCCCGGTATATCGTGGACGAGCGTAAGCACGCCAATAACGCCGTTCCGCGTCTGCAAGGGAGCAGCGACGGCTGCCCTGGGTGGTGGCTCGTCGGCGCGGGAGTACCATCGTTCGTCTTGGGCAGTATTGGTGACGACAGCTCCCTGTTGGTTGCGGATCACCCAGCCAGCCAACCCTTTTTCGACTACCACGTCGACTGGGATGTCCTCTTTCTCTTGTACTTGCCGGTTCTTGATGACCAGGCGCTGAGTGATATTGCCCGAATCATCGAATACGAATAGGCTCCCGTGGGGGGTATCCATGGCGCCGATTGTGGCCATGAGCACGCGGTGGAGCACGTCATCCAGGTCCAAATAAGTGTGGATTTCGCTGGCTCTCAGGTAGAGGAGTGCCAGAGAGGCGCCCTCGTCCTGCTGTGTACGTGGATTGATTGACGATGCTTGTTCAGGGTTCATATGCGGGACTCCGAGAGGGTGAGACCACGTCCCTCATAGAGCATAGTCCACTTCCGAAGATGACGATATCGATAAGAGTTACCTTACAGGGATGGCCGCAAAGGCAGTTCAAAGGTAAAGGTGCTGCCTTTGCCGACTTCACTCTCTACCCAAATCCGTCCCTGGCATAACTCGACGAAGCTCTTGACAATCGCCAACCCCAGGCCAATACCTCCGTGTTGGCGAGTAAGGGAATCTTCCACTTGATAGAAGCGATCGAAGATTTTGTCACGTTCTTCCGGGGGTATGCCAATGCCAGTGTCACTTATGGCGAC
>JAUVPY010000372.1 GCA_030598425.1 Anaerolineae bacterium | reverse complement strand
GCCATTGACTTCCAATGCGGTTACGAGAAGTCGCTTGGCGTGTTGCTGTGTGCCATGTCTGGGGCCAATATCATCAACTACGTGGGTGGACTTACGGCGGAACTTGTGTACCATCCTGTGCTGACTGTGTTGGACAACGACGTGGCAGGCTACATAGCACGATTTCTCGAGGGAGTGAATGTGAACGAGGACACGCTGGCCATCGATCTTATCAACGAGACAGGGCCGATACCCGGTTTCTTCCTTAACACCGACCACACCCGAGAATGGTGGCAGAAAGAACAATTTATGCCCCACGCGGCTGATATGTTGACCTATCCTGAATGGCTAAAGACGGGGAAGAAGACGGCCCTCGATCATGCCAGGGAACGGGCGGACGAGTTGTTAGCCTCCTGGGAGTCAAAGCTGCCCCCCGGCAAGGAGGAAGAGCTCGACAAGATCTTGGATGAGTGCAAGGAATGGTATAAGAAGAAGGGCTTGATCTAATCAGAGACTCGCCGTAACACACAAATAGCGATGGAAAGAAGCACAACAAGACATCGTGGTACGAACTATCAGATGAAAGGAGGAACGCGATGCTCGGCAACGTCAAGGGGCTTTTTGATTTGACTGGCAGGGTGGCTGTAGTCACCGGAGCTGGTTCCGGTCTGGGCCAAGGTATCGCCGAAGGATATTCCCAGATGGGCGCAGCGGTGTCGGTGGTGGATATCAACCCCGAGGCGGCGCAGGACACGGCAGACGGCATAAACGCAGCGGGCGGTCAAGCCATCGCCGTGCAGTGTGATGTGACGCAGCCAGACCAAGTGCAGGCCGCCGTAGCCCACACGCTCCAGGAGTTCGACAAGATCGACATCCTGGTAGCTAGTGCGGGTATAGGCGACCGCGCCCTGGCCGAGGATATGACGTTCGGTCAGTGGGAACGCGTGATGTCCATCAATCTCACAGGCGTGTGGCTCTTCGACCAAGAAGTGGGCAGACACATGATCGAGCGCGGCCAGGGGGGACGCATCATCAATATGTCCTCGATTGGGGGCACTGTCGGTGCTACGACGGGCAACGCCAACTATTGTGCCAGCAAGGGGGGCATCGACGCTATGACCCGCTGCCTGGCAATCGAGTGGGCCAAGCACAACATTCTGGTAAATGCCATCGCACCCAGTCACACCCGCACACCCCTAATCAAGAAATTGATGCAGGACAAGCCTGAGGTCAGGACTTACTTCTTAGGCAATATCCCCCTGGGGAGGCTGGGTGAGGTCGTGGATGTGGTTGGACCGGCGATCTTCCTGGCCTCTGATGCGGCGGCGTTTGTAACCGGTCACGTTCTGCTGGCTGATGGCGGACACACCGCCAAATAGAACATCGGGGCGCTAAACAAAGCCCCGTTAGGCGGGGAAGGAAACCGGGCGAAATCCCACAGACCAGGTGACACAGCCGGTATCGCTGCCGCCTGGTGTACTCACCTGCTTCGCCTTCCAAGATCCGATGCCAAGGTTTCGGATTTCAATCCACTGGTTGACTTGGATATGACCTAGGCTGCGTACCGGCCACCAGCGAAGCCGCAGTTCTGGTACAAATACCGTGTGCGTAGTCTAAACAATTTGATCGAGAGAATAGGTGGCTGAAATGCGCGAGATTAGTATGAGGGAGGCCCTCAAGGAGGCCATACGGGAGGAATTACTGAGGGATCAGACGGTACACATTTGGGGTGAGAGCATCGAAAGTAAAGGCGGAGGTTTCGCCATTTGCCGCGGTCTGACCGATGAGTTTGGGGAAAGGGCGAAGGATACACCTCTTGCAGAGACGGCCATTGCTGGCTCGGCTGTGGGGGCCGCTTTCACCGGCCTCCGGCCGATTGTCGAGATCATGTTCTCGGATTTCGCCTTTGTGTGCGGGGACGAGATCTTCAACAAAATGGCCAAGGCGCGGTATGTGTATGGTGGCCAAGATGGGTTCAGTCTTCCCATTGTCGTACGAATGAAAGTGGGGGGATATGTCAGCATTGGCGCCGAACATTCGCAGACGCCTCTGGCTCCTTTCATGCACGCTCCGGGGCTAAAGATCGCGTTTCCAACCACCCCTTACGATGCCAAAGGCTTGCTGAAGACCGCGGTGCGGGATGACAACCCCGTGATGTTCTTTGAGCACATTCTGCATTATGGTGCCAGGGGTGAGGTGCCGGAGGAAGAGTATCTGATTCCCTTTGGCAAGGCGAGGGTTCGTCGCGAAGGTGACGATGTCACGGTAGTGGCAATTGGCTACATGGTCGACCTGGCACTGAAAATTGCGGAGGAGATGGTGCAGGATGGTGTAAGCCTGGAAGTCGTCGATCCTCGCACGTTGCAGCCTCTCGACATGGACGCCATCATGCGCTCAATTAAAAAGACCGGCCGGGTGATATTTGTCGATGAGGACGTAACATGCTGTGGCGTACCCGCAGAGCTGATGGCGCGAGTCTACGAGAGGCTTACGGAAGCCGGGAAGCCTCCTGTCCCTATGGCCCGGGTAGGCGCGGCCAATGTTCCTATCCCATACAGCCCTCCCCTGGAGAAAGCCGTCTTACCTTCGCCGGAGAAGATCGCGGCCGCAGTGGAAAAGGTCTTAGTCTGACAAGCAAAGTTGCAGGAAGGCGGTCGATCTAGCGAAACCGGAGCGATTTGTGCCTGGGAGGGTTTGATATCGATCCAGGTTGTGGGGACGGCTTGCGGGGATTGAGCTCGACGGCTCCGGATGGAAGAAACCGTGAAAAGGAGCTGACACTAGATGAAATTCACCAAGGAAGACAAAATCCTGCTTTACCGGAACATGGTGAGGGGGAGGAAATACGACGAGGAATTGGTGGAGCTATTCGCCAAAGTGAAGGTGCCCGGCATGTGGCACTCCGGCATCGGTCAGGAGGCTGTTGGAGCCGGTGCGGCAACCTTCTTGCGCAAAGATGATTGGTTGGAACCCACCCATCGAGGGTACACCTTTGGTCTGGCGAAAGGCGTGGATGGCAAGCGGTGGCTAGCTGAGCACCTTGGGCGGGCTACGGGGTTCGCCAAGGGCAAAGGCGGTCACTATGTTGCTCCGAAGGGGTCGGGTGTGCTTCCCTTCGGAGGCACCATTGGAAGCGCTTTCCCAATCTCTGCCGGCGCTGGCATTTCAGCCAAGCGACTTGGCAAAGGCCAAGTGGTGGTATGCCTCTTCGGTGATGGCGCAGCCCAACGAGGAACACTACACGAAAGTATGAACCTGGCTGCAGTATGGCAGCTCCCTGTCGTGTGGGTCTGTGAGAACAACCTCTATGCAGTCACTGCCCACTTGTCCCAGAGTATGGCGGTCAAGGACATTGCGGACCTAGCCCACGGCTACAACATGCCCGGTGTAATAATTGATGGTCAGGACGTGCTCGCGGTCGCTGAGGCCGTGATGGAGGCTGTGGAACGCGCTCGAGCTGGCGAAGGGCCCAGCTTAATCGAATGCAAGACCTATCGTTATCGAAATCACGGCGAAGGGGGGGCCTTCCCTACCAGCTATCGGACAAAGGAAGAGGAAGAAGAGTGGAAAAAGCGGGACCCGATCGTTCTCTTCCGCCAGTGTTTGCTTGATGAAGGTGATGCTACCGCCGAAGAACTGGACGCGATTGACAAGGAACTTGTCCAGGAGGTATTGGAGGCCAGCAGATGGGCGCAGGAAAGCCCTTGGCCGGAAGTTGGGCAGGCCTTCACCGATCTGTACGCCGACTGAGCCAGCGGCATTGGACACTCTCGTACGCAACCAAGGTTGACTGAATAGCGAAGGAGAAGTGACAAAGGTGATCTACGAGATGGCACTACCCAAAATGGCGCTTGCCATGACTGAAGGTGAGATTGCCTCGTGGTACAGGGATGTAGGAGATCGCGTGGAAAAGGATGAAGTCTTTTTTGACCTCATTACCG
>JAUVPY010000268.1 GCA_030598425.1 Anaerolineae bacterium | reverse complement strand
TCTGAGACTCCAGCGAAGAGTTTGATGATGTTTCTCTGGTGCCAGTTCAAATGTAAACACTTCCTAGTACGTGACTAGCCCCCTCACATCCCCATAGGAGATCGCACTGTGAAGAAGGGAAGAGTCTTTTCCGGCGCTCGGCCCACCGGGCGCCAACACCTGGGCAATTATCTGGGTGCCATCAAGAACTACGTCGCTTTGCAGGATGACTACGACTGCGTTTACTGCGTGGTGGATTTGCACGCCCTCACCACGCTCAGGGGCACCGAACATCTAAAGGAGTGGACCTATGAGATGGTGCTTGACTGGCTGGCGGCCGGTATGGATCCCGAGCTGGGCACCATCATCTTTGTCCAGTCAAACGTGCCACAGGTGACCGAGCTGCACATGATTCTCAGCATGGTCACACCACTGGGAAAACTGACCCGGCTGCCCACCTTCAAGGAAAAAGTACAGCAGCAGCCGGACAACGTCAACTATGGTCTGGTTGGCTACCCGGTGCTAATGGCCTCCGACATTACGATATACAAGGCCAGTGTAGTGCCTGTGGGTGTGGACCAGGCCAGCCACCTGGAGTTAACGCGTGAGATCGTGCGTACCTTCAACTTTCACTTTGGGCCGGTGCTGATCGAGCCGCAGGCCAAATACACCGAGATACCCAAGGTGTTGGGTATTGACGGCGTGAACAAGATGAGCAAATCGCTGGACAATCACATTGAGCTGGCCAGCGAGCCGGATGAGCTTTACGCCCGGGTGCGGATGATGGTCACCGATCCACAGCGCCAGCGGCGTACCGATCCCGGTCGGCCGGAGGTGTGCAACGTCTACTCACTGCATAACATATTCACGCCGCCGGAGACGGTGCAACAGATTGATGCCGACTGTCGGGCCGCGGCTATCGGCTGCGTGGATTGCAAGAAAGTCCTGGCCGAGAATCTGGCCGGTCACCTGGCTCCCTTCCGTGATCGGCGTGCCCAACTGGCTGGCGATCCCGATCACGTCTGGAACGTGTTGAACGATGGCGCGCAGCGAGCCAACGCTATCGCCAGCCAAGTCATCGCTGAGGTCAAAACCGCCGTCGGTTTACCCTGAGGCTGCGAAAGCTGGCGCCATCGAAAATCACGGAGAAGTAAGGAAAAGAAAAGTGTGAAACTGCTCGCCGTCACCGACAAGGTAGTCGACTTTATCTATAGCGCCAACCTGGTCGAGAAGTTCGCGGACGTAGATATGGTGCTGAGCTGCGGCGATTTGCCTTACTACTACCTGGAATACATTGTCACGATGCTCAATGTGCCGCTCCTTTACGTGCACGGCAACCACGATCCACCGGTTGAGTATACGGCCAGCGGCGCGCAGTTAACCGGTCCGGGTGGCTGCACCAATATCCACGGCCGCCTGGTGCAGGAGAAAGGCATAGCAATAGCCGGTCTGGAGGGATCCATCCGATACAAGCCTGCGGGTAAGTATCAATACACTGAGCCCCAAATGTGGCGGCAGGCGTTGAAACTGAGTCCGGCCTTGCTGCGCAATCGCCTGGTCACCGGCCGCGCACTGGACATCTTGCTGGCTCACGCGCCGCCTTTTGGCATCCACAACGGCCGTGACCGGACCCATGTGGGATTCAAATCGTTCCTGTGGTTGATGGAGCGGTTCGGGCCGCGTTATCTGCTTCACGGCCATCGCCACGTTTATAACCCCTTGGAGGTCACCGAGACCCAATACGAGGGCACGACGATCATCAACGTGTATCCTTACAAGGTCTTGGAGATCCCTGACGAGTGAGAGGGAAATGATCATTGCCTTTCAGGGAGAGCACGGTGCTTATAGCGAGGCGGCGACGGTGGCGCATTTTGGCGAAACGGTGCAGCCGTTGCCGTGTCAGTCCTTCGAGACGGTCTTTGGTGCGGTTACGGACGGCACTGCCGACCGAGGTCTCATCCCGGTGGAGAATTCGTTGGCAGGCAGTATCCACCGTAACTACGATTTGCTTCTGCGCTATGACCTGACCATCGTGGGTGAAGTGCAAATTCGCATCGCGCACCATCTCATCGCCCTGCCAGGGGTGAAGCTGACGGATGTGTTCCACGTGTATTCCCACCCACAGGCCCTGGCGCAGTGCGAACGGTCGCTGGATGAATTGCTGCCCCAAGCGGAACGCGTGCCTGCTTACGATACCGCGGGCAGCGTCAAGATGCTGCGCGAGGAGGGTAACCGGGATGGGGCGGCCATCGCCAGCCGCCGCGCCGCCGACTATTACCCTATGTCGGTGCTGTGTGACGATCTGGAAGACGACCCGGAAAACTATACACGCTTCCTGATCCTCAGCCAGGAGCCGGTCGTCCCTGAGGGCGCGGCCAAAACCTCCATTGTCTTCTCAATGGACAACGTGCCAGGGGCGCTGTTTAAGAGTCTGGCCGTCTTCGCACTGCGCGACATTGACCTGACCAAGATCGAGTCGCGCCCGTTGCGGGGCACCCATAGTTCCCCATCGGGGAAACCGTGGCAATACTTCTTTTACATTGACTTTGCTGGCAGCGTTCGCGAAACGGCTTGTCGTAACGCGCTCAACCACCTGCAGGAGATTACCAGCTTCTTCCGTGTGTTGGGATCCTACCCCAGAGGAGTGTAGTCATATATGTCTCACGTCATCTCTGTCTTTGGCAGCAGCACCCCGGAGCCCGGCTCAGCGGATTACGAGGCAGCGCGCGACCTGGGCCAGCGGCTGGCGCAAGCTGGTTTCACGGTGCAGTCCGGCGGCTACGTAGGCGTTATGGAGGGCGTCAGCCGGGGAGCTAACGAAGCTGGCGGCCACGTTATTGGTGTCACCTGCGACCAAATCGAGGAGTTCCGCCCGGGGAAACTGAGCCCGTGGGTTAAAGAGGAAGTCCGGCATCCAACTGTGGCCGAGCGGGTGGTCTATCTGGTGAGCCAGTGCGACGGCATTATTGTGATGCCGGGCGGCATCGGAACTCTGTCCGAATTGGCGTTGGCCTGGAGCTTTGCCCAGGTGGGCGAGATGAATTCCAAGCCCATCATCCCTGTTGGCGGGTTGTGGCAGCGTACCCTGGCCGCTTTCGTTGATCAAGCATACATCTGTCCTGAACACGTCGCACTGCTTGAGCTGGTTCGGACACCGGCCGAGGCAGTTGATGTACTTGCGAAGCACGTGAATAGCAGCCGATAATCATCGTTTGAGGAGGAGATAACCCGGCATCATGGCCGAGAAAATTACACCCCGAAACCAGGACTATTCCCGTTGGTACACCGACCTGATCTTGCAGGCCCAACTGGCCGACTACTCACCCGTGCGAGGCTGCATGGTCCTGCGCCCCTACGGCTTTGCGCTGTGGGAGAATTTGAAGAATGCCCTCGATCGCCGCTTCAAGGCGACAGGACACGAGAACGCCTATTTCCCGCTTTTCATCCCTATGAGCTTTATTCAGAAAGAGGCCCAACACGTGGAGGGCTTCTCGCCCGAGCTGGCGGTCGTCACGCATGGTGGTGGCAAGGAGCTGGAAGAACCATTGGTCGTGCGCCCTACCTCGGAGACGATCATCGGGGAGATGTACAGCCAATGGATCCAGTCCTACCGCGATCTGCCGGTCCTCATCAACCAGTGGGGCAACGTGGTGCGGTGGGAACTGCGCACCCGTCCCTTCTTGCGCACGATGGAATTCCTGTGGCAGGAGGGACACACCGCCCACGCCACCCACGAAGAGGCGGAAGCCGAGACCCGACAGATGCTTGAGGTCTACGCTGACTGTGCCATCAACGAAGCCGCTATCCCCGTCATCCCTGGCCGCAAGAGTGAGAGCGAAAAGTTCGCCGGGGCTGATACCTCGTACAGCATCGAAGCCATGATGGGCGACCGGCGCGCCTTGCAGTCCGCCACCTCTCACAGCCTGGGGCAGAATTTCGCGAAAGCCTTCGACATCAAGTACCTGGACCGGAATAACGAGCTTCAATACTGCTGGACGACCAGTTGGGGGCTGAGCTGGCGGATGGTGGGCGCCATCATCATGGTCCACGGCGACGATCAGGGTCTTGTTCTGCCGCCACGCCTGGCTCCCATCCAGGTGGTGGCCGTGCCTATCTACAAGACGGATGAGGAGCGGGGGGGCGTCATGGGTGCTATCGAAAAAGTGGAGGCCGCGCTGGGGGAGAGCGTACGGCTCAAGGTAGACGATCGCGACGAGTATTCCCCCGGCTGGAAGTTCAACGAGTGGGAGCTGCGCGGTGTGCCGCTACGCATCGAGGTTGGGCCCCGGGACGTGGCCAAGGAGCAGGTGGTGCTGGCCCGACGCAACCGGCCCGGCCGCGAAGGCAAGACGTTCGTGCCGCTGTCTGGCCTGGCCAGTGCCGTCACGGACGCATTAACCGTCATCCAGAACGAGATGTTGCAGACCGCCATCGAGTTCCGTGACGCCAACACCTACCACCCGACTGACTACGAGTCCTTCAAAGAAGCGGTGTCCAAGGGTTTTGCGCTGACCTGGTGGTGCGGGGAGATCGCGTGCGAGGATAAAGTCAAAGAAGAAACCAAAGCCACTACCCGGTGTATACCGTTTGACCAGCCGGGCGGCACAGGGGAGTGTATCGTCTGTAGCGGGGTGGCCGAGGAAGTTGCTATCTTCGCTCGGGCGTATTGATCGGAAAACTGGAAGGCCGGAAGATTGGCTACAAGGCCAATCTTCGACTTCACTAAATCATAAAACGCAGCCGCGCCATCGCGTCGCCCATCTCTTGCAGCTTGCGGGCGTTGACCTCGTCGCCCTGTTCACGCATTTGTTTCACTGTATTGCTTAGCACACTGAAAAAGACATCATCACACGTGCTGATATATTCGCCAATCAGTTCCTGTAGTTCCTCTCTACTCTCCGCCGAAGCCAGTTGGCGTATGATGTCACG
>JAUVPY010000299.1 GCA_030598425.1 Anaerolineae bacterium | reverse complement strand
ATACCCAAAGAGCGGCGTGGCGTGGGCTGGTCTGCACCGGCAGCATGGGAACCCCACCCCGCGCGTAGTCATTACGATAGACGATGGCCAGGCTCCAAAAGTGGCTTGGCGTCCACAGGAAGACCAGCAAAGCCAATACCACCGCGCCTGGGTCGTTCCAGGCCCCGACCGCCGCGCTGCCGCTCAGCACCGCTGCGCTGCCGGCCGCGCCACCGATCACGATGTTGAGCAGAGTACGCGGCTTAAGCCAGATGGTGTAGATACCGACGTAGATGGCCGCACCCAACAGCAGGAAGAACCCCATCGCTGGGTTGAAGGGCAGCACGACCAGCGACGGTACCAATATCATCAGGGCGGCCACGTAGGGCACCCAGCCGGGCCGGGCGATGGCCCCCGTGACTAAAGGGCGCTTTCGGGTGCGGGTCATAAGCGCGTCGGAGTCCTTCTCCAGGTACTGGTTGAGCGCAGAAGCGCCGGAGGCCGCCAACCCGCCAGTGATCAGCAGTAAGGCCAGTTCGCTTATTCCCGGCGAGCCGCCTGCTGCCAGGAACGCACCCCCCACCGCTGAAAACAGAAGCAGGGTCACAATGCGCAATTTGAACAGCACTGGTAGCGTCTTCAGCAATGACATCTCGGGCCGGGCCGCCTTGGCAGGAGCGACGGCCAGCCGTAGGGCCTCTGACCTGGCAACTTCGTGGGCAACTAGCCCGGTAGGCGGATAAGTTCTGGGTTTAAGGGTAGTCATAGGGTCTCCTTGTGCTTATTGTATTCCGTGAGAAGCGGAACCTGAACCACCAACCGCCCCCAGCGCCAGTGCAGCAACCGCCCCAGACCTGGCAGGCGCAGAATGTCCACAGATCGGGTTACTCTCATTCTATCTCACGCACTTGGACTTCTATCTGAATCTCGCCCGATTTTTCAAAACGCAGTGTGATAGGAAGTGTGTCGCCAAGCGCCAGTGATGTGTTGGCGCCGATCAGCATCTCGTGGTAGCCAACCGGTTCCAACAGGGCTTCGCCTTTGGCAGGGAGCTCGAGGCCGGGAATGTGCTCCATTCTCATCACACCCTCTTCCATAGTTGTCTTGTGAATCTCAACGCTCCCAGCAACTGGACTCTCGCCGCCAATCAGTTGGTCAGCTTCGTTTCCAGTGTTGACCAGCCGGAAGAACACAGCGCCATTGCCTCCAGCGGCAGGTACGGGGCGTGCCCAGGCGTCTTCCACACTAATTTTCGGGCCGGTGGATTCGGTCCCACACGCGCTGAGGACGAGCGCCGTGATCAATGTAATAGCGATGATGGATCTGTGAAGCATCGGTGCATTCTCTTTCTTTACCCAATTAAGTGTTGGATGTCTTCCAAAATGTCTTCGGGCGGCGTGCCGAAAGAGTAGCTCAGTCTCAAACGCCCCTCAGCGTCTACCAGAAAGACGCGCGCTGTGTGGTTTACGATGTAGCCTGTGGCCGATCCCTCTAACACCTCTTTTTCAGCGAAGATCCCGTAATCTTGGCGTACGGTTTCCAGGACGTCTGGCGCTCCAGTCAGGCCAACGATGGCTGGATGGAAGGCCGTCACGTAGGTGCCTAGTACTTCGAGCGTGTCTCTTTCGGGGTCAACGGTTGTGAACAGAAACGTCACTTTGTCCGCGTCGTCCCCCAGCCCTTCAAAGACTCGTCTGGCCTCGGCCAGTGTCGTAGGGCAGACGTCGGGGCAGGACGTGTAACCAAAAAACATCAACACAATCTGCCCTTGGTGATCGCCCAGTCGGAAACGCTCGCCATTTGTGGCGGTCAGTTCGAAATCGGGCGCTGGCTGAGGATCGGAATATTCTGTGCCCTTGAATTGGTAAGATTCGCAAGCGGTCAGAATTATGCTTGTAAGGATCAGTAGGAGTATGGTCTGACGCATTCGAAGGATGGAAAATTGGAAGGATGGAAAATTGGAAGATTGGAAATATCTAGTGGCGGAGAAGCGAGTAGTATGGAAGGTGTCTCCTTCCCCAATATTCCAGCTATCCAGTCTTCCAGTCTTCCAGCTATTATGCTGCGCCTGATGGTCACGATTCACGGGAATCATCTTCCGTCCTAATCTCGTCCGTTTCCTTCTTGGTAACGATACGAACGTAAATAACTCCCAGGATCACCGAGAAGATGAACCATTGGATGGCATAGCCCAGATGCGGACCATCGGACAGGTCGAACTTGGGCTTGACTCGATAGGGCAGATCAGCAATGCTCTCATCTGGTGGCGACTCCAGAATGTAAATCGGCAGCAACTCGTACGGCACCTGGGCCTGGATGGCCTCGATGTCCACCCGGTACCATTCAGCCTGGGGCTCAGCAGAGATCCTTTGAGCCACGTCGCCTGCGCGGGCAGGCAGGGTCTGCGATAGCTGGATAAAACCGGTCACCGCCACCGGGCCGGGTTCATCGAACTGGGACCAGTTCTCCAGCGCCGCCTGATCGGTTGGAAGCCAGCCCCGGTCAACCAGCACCGCCTGGGAGGTGCCATCGATGACGAGGGGCGTAATCAAGTGGATCCCGGGTGTGTCTCGCCAGTTTTGGTGCAGCAGCGCTATCTGGTGCGAGAAGTCAAACTCGCCGTGAGCGCTGCCCCTGCGGTTTTTCAGGCTGCTCTGGTCACCGGGCAGCGATTCACCCGTCAGGGCCAGGGGGGAAAGTTCCAGTTGATGGATGATGGCTGCATTGCGTGCGCGCCGTTGCTCCAGCCGGTCGAGCTGCCAAACCCCCAATCGGGCCAACACCGCCATGCCCAGCAGGACGACCAGGGTAGTCCACCACCGTCGGCGGCTGAATAAGGCCTCTAGCAGGGACAATCCAGATTGGGGCAGTGAAATGGTTTCAAGAGATAGTCGTTCGCTTTTGATCTTGAGCATATTCACGATTTCCTGTGACCACTGGCGGCCGACCGCTGGCGGCTCCGATCGGAAGCGCGTCGTCCGGCGATTGATGCCCCGCGGTCGTCTCGACTGCGAAACGTGTGAACCGACCAGCCAACTGCTAATAGGACTAAGCCTAGGCCTGCCCACACAGGCCAAGGAAGCCACTCAAGGGTGTTGATAACCGAAGGCAGCGCGGCCTCAATATCGAAGCCAGTGCTGCCAGTGCCAGCCGGTCCTTCCACTTGGATGTCAACTCGCCACTGACCCTCGGACGGCAAATCCAGATCTGCCTCGTACAAGAGTTTATTCACCGCATTCTCGCGGGTGGCATAAGCGACAAGTGTCTGACCGGCCTGACTGACAGGCTTCACACCCACTTGCACCGTCGCGTCCAGTACCAGGTCGCCACCTTCCCTTCCAGACGAGCTTGGGTCGGGAGATTCGAGAACGGCGACGGTGACGTGGAATTCGCCCACCCGGATCGGATCCGGCTCTGTCCAGACAGAGACCAGGTATGGCCCTGCTTCGGCGTTGGTCAATTGCGGTGTACCGCCACCGTGTGCCTGGGCCGGGCGTATGCCCAAGAGCAGAAGCAGGGCGAAACCCAGCAGGGTCAAGGCCCGCCCGCCTGAGTATCTTAAGTCCCTTGGGCTCAATCTGCGGTCAGGCATCATGTCTTCCACCCCGGTGCGATCATCGCCTCATCCGTGGCCCATTCGGGCTCGGGCAGTGGCTCCTTGTCCGCTTCTACTTGAACCAGTCTGGCGATCAAGATCAAGGCGGCGAGGATATACATCATACTGCCTGGTATCCACATAATGACCCCGCCTAGCATTTGATCTTGCATCACCGTCAGCCCCCATAGGCGGGGTACTGTTTCGTAGTAGGTGTAAACTGGCTGGCCCGCGAAGGCAATGGCGACCCCCGCCGCCATGTTGACAGGTACGGCGGCGAGTAAGAGGCCGATGCGCAAGCCGCGCGAGAGCGATCTCAGGCGCGGGCCGGCGCCGATGATGAGCCACCAGAAAAGCATAGCCGTGCCGAAAAAGGTCAGATGCTCCAAATCGTGGATCAGGTCACTTCTCAGCGCGGCATCGTAGGCGTTAGGGTCGTGCCAGCCCAGGAAGATGGCGATGAAGGTCATCCAAATCAGGCCAGGGCCGGTCAGCGCGTGCAGACCGTGGCGAATGGCGGATCCCCGGCTGAGCGCCTGTCCCACGTCCCGTCGTGCCTTGGCCGGCAGTCCCCACATGAAGAATGGCAGCGGATTGGCGATCAACAGCATTGTGGGGACGATCATAACCAGCAGTAGGTGCTGGATCATGTGCATTAAGAAGAGTTGCCCTGCCAGCACGTCGATGGGCGACATCAGCGCCACCCCCAGGATAACCAAACCAGCCAGGTAGGCCGCCAGTCGCCACCCGGTCGCCAGCCGCCTCCGGCCAAGTCGTTGCTCTTGAGCACCCCGGATTCGCCACCAGCCGAGACCGAAGACTGTTCCGGCCAGAACCAAAACCAGGATGACTTCCGCGCGCAAATCCCAAGAGAGGTGGAGTGCTCGTAGAACCGGGTCCATCAGATCAGCTTCGAGGTTGGAGATTGTGAGCTGCCCATTCTCCAACCTCCAGCCATCAATCCGAGTATCAAGTCGCTGT
>JAUVPY010000193.1 GCA_030598425.1 Anaerolineae bacterium | reverse complement strand
CCCTTCGGAGTAGCCCTGCACCTCCGCCCCCACCTGGATCACCGTTCCCGCGATCTCGTGCCCGATGATGTGTGGGGGTTTCAGAACACCGCGAGGCCCCTGGAAATAGGTCTTGACGTCGGTGCCGCAGATACCCACAACCTCAACGCGCAGCAGGAGTTCATGATCTCCGCATACAGGGGGCGGAACTTGTTGAACTTCGATCTTCTCACGACCGAGAAACACCGCTGCTTGCATAGGGAGCTGTCTCCACAGAGATGCTAGCGATGCAACGCACCTTCATCAACAGAAACGGAAATCAGTTCGGTCCACGGCGTGGACACGGTGGGGTAATACGTCTCTGAGGTTCACAGAAGAGACCGGCTCATCACGTCAGAACAAATCGGTATCTCGCGCCCTCTCACAAATAGACTGTGTTCAGTATATCACAGTTGGCCCATGTTTTCAATTATCCCACGGTTGCCCCACGCATTCTACACTTCACGAGCAATATGCCTGGTAAGCGGAGCGAATTTGATTGAAAGTCGTGGGCAAGTGTGCTATACTTTAGGCAAGCAAAACTTGAACAGAGGCGCCTGGTCTTAAGTCTATTTCGGAGATGCGATCGGAAGGCCATTGGAAGAGAGAGCTTTAATGATACCGCAGGACGAGGACTCGCTCGTTGAAGAACCGGGGAATAACAGGCGCGGACTGATTATGGCGCTGGTCACCTTGCTGCTTGTCCTGTCAATGCTGGCTACCCTGATATGGCCGCTGGTGCGCACCGGCCAGCGCCGCCAACCTACACCCACGCCTACGCCAGCACTTTTGCAGGAGGTGTGATCAATTAGCATGGCGAATTCATCGCCGCGTGGGCTCACTCCATAGTCTCCCCCTTGCCTGGTTTTTGGTTAGCCGCGCTCAGGGATGGGCGTTGGCGTACCAGTGGGGATGAGTGTCCCTGTAGGTGCCTGGGGCTGGCCAACCCTTATCTCGACTTCAACCGTGTCGGGCAGCACGCTCTCTACCCGCAACCCTTCAGGAACAACTACAGTCAGTTCGACTTTGTGACTTCCCGGATCCAAGCCGAAGAGATCGGCGATAACCGTCACGTCCCGGGCGGTCAGTGACTGTAACTCTGGCAGCGGCCCAGAGAGAATCACGTCCACCTCGGATGGACTGGCCGTGGCCGAGCGGGTCTCACGCAGCCCTTGAAACGTCACCGGCCGTTGTACAGTCTTCCCGCCCTCGATAGCAGACACCTCTACTGTCACCAGCACACCACCGACGTTATCAGTTCCTTGAGTCTCTGGTTGGACCACCGACAAACCAGGCGGCAAGTTGAACGGAACTCGTTCGACGATTTCGTTAGTCGCACCCCTCACGTCCACCTCGGAGGTCTCGACGAAGCCGGGGAGATTGTTGAGGTTCACGGGTCCACCAACCACCGTCACCGTTGATGGGTCCACGACGATGTTGCTGATCCAGTAGCCCGGCGCTACCTCGCCCGTAATCACCACACTGACAGACACATCTCGATAGCCAAACCGCTGATCAACCGGCACGATGACGTGAGCTTTGGGTGGCGTGATCGTCAGGCCCTTAAGCACGGCTCCGTCGGCGTCACGAGCCGCCAGGTCAACTGAACGCTCGACTGTCTCCTTGGCGCTCCGCAGATATGCTTCGCCCCACACTTGCGCGACCTGGTTGACAACGGTCGCCGGTCCGCTAACAGTGGCGGTAAAGGGCTCCACGGACGGCGTATGTGCAATGTAGCCCAACGGGGCAGTATCCACAATCTCAACTTGAATCGCGTGCTGGTCTTCGACCAAAGGCTCGAGGCGGACATTGACGCTGCTGGGCCGCGATTCAACGACGACGACAGAACGATCCGACACGTCTAAGTTCACGGGTACGTCGTGCAGTCCAGGGGCCAACCCGTCTAGGTCGATCCAGGCCCTGAATTTTGCTGGCGACAGTTCTTCCCAACTTGACTGAGGCGCACGCAATCGCAACATCATCCGGTCGGGCACGTCTCCAAAAATAACGGTATCAGTTGGAAGGTGTTCAACCTCCAGGGGGATGCTCTGCCCATAGTCATCCTCAATGGGTGGATTTCCCTCGCGCACGGCCACGAACCAGACCATAGTCGCCAGGATAATTGAGAGAATCATTGTGCTCAGACTTTGCAACACCTTGCGAATCATCGCTATACCTTAGCGTACCATCCCTGGCTTCACAAGCAGCCTGTTCCCTGCCTGCGGTATCGGCAACTAACGCTTGGCCAACCGTCTCAGCCGCTGCCACCATCCAGGCAAGGATGCTTCGAACTCAGCGCGGTACAAAGCGTCCAGGATTTTGGCTAGTCGCTTCTCGTCCAGGCGCCGAATTATACGTCCGCTGTGAGCAATCGAAATGATGCCAGTCTCTTCCGAGACGACGGCGACGATCGCATCACTTGATTCTGTCACGCCCAATGCAGCTCGGTGGCGAGTGCCTAGCGCTCGTTCGCCACCGTCGGCAGTGCTTAACGGCAATACACAGCCAGCGGCCACAGCGCGATCTTGCCGAATGATGACTGCGCCATCGTGGAGGGCTGTGTTTGGGTAAAAGAGAGTCAGTAGTAACTCCTCGGATACCTCAGCGTTGAGACGCACGCCGGTTTCAATAATGTCTTGCAGACCGGTCTCACGTTCCAACACTATAAGCGCTCCGTGGCGGGACACGGCAAGCTGGCTGCAGGCCCGGGAAACTGTCTCAATGACTCGGACCGTCTCTTGGGGACGCACGTAGAGAAAGCCGCCGGTGCTACGCCCCAGCCGCTCCAAGAGCCGGCGCAGCTCCGGTTGGAACACCACCGGAATGGCTACCAGCAAAGCTGGCAAGGAATTGCGAATCAACCAGTTGAATGCCGTTAGTTGGAACACACTGGTGACGAGGACCGTGATGATCACGATAATCATGAGGCCGCGCAGTAGCTGAACCGCCTGGGTGCCTTGGATGATGGTCAGCAAGCCATAGAAAATGATCGAAACGAGCAAGATGTCGATCACGCTCGGCCAATCGAGCCGTAACAGGATAGACGGTACGTCTGTCAAGGATGTGTCTCCAACTCAGCAAATTGGTAAATCATTCAGATTGCCAGGGCCTACTCTGCGCGCCCTTACAGAATGGTGCAGTATGAAGAATCTGCGCCGCAGCAGGTGCGGAAAAAGCGGTAGGCTGGGGGTTCTTTCAGCGGTAAAGGGCACAGGACTGCTGCACCCCAAGCTCAGTTTACGGCCCCAAGCAGCATTTCAGCAGAAGATGCTAAGGCCGCGTCCGAATACAACTTTGCACATTCTGAAGGATTACACCCGGAATCTTGGCCTGAAAACAGAAAGTTATTCCTGGGCGCTTCCTAAGGCTGCAAATTGACCGGTACTTGTGCCTGTGCTATGCCTACCCTGCCGCTAGGCACGAGCAAGTGCCGGAGAGCGCAGGATAGTGCATAGTGCAGTGTTGATTTGCTAGCTACAGGCCGCCACCCTTTATTTGTGAATATAGACGGCGATACCCCTCTATGTCATCGGGCCTCAAGCTAATAATGGTCTGAATGGTCCGGGCAGCCTCCTCACGAAGTCCTGCTTCCAACTGCATTTCGCCTAAGGCATCGTACTCAGCGATGGCTTCGCTGGCCATCCCTTGCCGCGCAAAAGCAGCAGCCAATCTGGCACGTAGCCCCATCTCTTCCGGTCGCGTCTGCACCGCCTCTCGCAGCACAGTTAGAACTTGCTGAGTTTTGCCAGTACTCTGGTAGGTGCCCAGCAACGAATCGAGCGACTCCAATGCCTTTTCGTTCTCACCTTGCTTGAAATAGAGATCTACCAGTGCCAACTGGGCTCGTTCGTCATCCGAGGATAAGGCCACAATAGACTCATAGGCCATAGTCGCTTGTGCCCAATCAACGCGCTGGTTATAGATGTCCCCTATTCGATGCAAAACGTTCACCTTCCAGGCGTTTTCGTCGGCAGAACTAGAGGCCAAACGCAAGGCTTCGTTATATTTCTCCAGCGACTGATCCACCTGGGCCAACTGGTAATGGACATCGGCGAGAGTCAGATATTGCTCAAGGGCCTGCTCTACCTCACCTCGGATTATTAGCAAATCAATTAACTTGGCTCGAACCTTCACGTCCATCGGGGCCAGACGGAGCACTCTTTGATAAATGTTGATCGCTTGCTGAGAGTCACCACGCATCTGGTAAACGTCGGACACAACCAAATACTTGGTGACGGCTTCTTGAGTATGTTCCTGCTTCAAGAAGATGTCGCCCAGCCGAACGTGTAGAGGTAAATAGCTTGGCGCTTTCTGAATAGCTCGGAAACACTCTTCGGCCGCTGTCATCAGCATATTGCGCCGAACATACTCCCCCGTCAGTGCCATCGCTGAAACAATGACTTCGGTTTCAGGTGCCTCCAGATACTCGGCGAGGGTCATCAAGTCGCCAGTTTCCGACAAACTGTCCATACGCCGACGAACCTCACGCGCCCTACCCTCCCAGTTCGGCGCGGAGAAGAATTCCAATAGAGTCGTGGTGAAGATATTCGCTTTTTCAGTGTCACCTTTGGCAATGTGCTTATCACTTAGCTGTTGGTAGGTGGCAGTGAGACCCTCCACCTGGTCGGGGCGGACAGTTTCCACATCAACCATCTTCACAAGCTCGAGAAAATGTTCCAGAGATCGATCGATATTCCCGGCTGCACGATACGTGAGACCCAGCGCGTAGTGAGAACCAAGTGTATATGCTTCGTCGCGCATCGAACGCCGGAAAGCCTCCACCGCATCGTCGTAGCGTATGCGCTCGTAGTAGAGCGTTCCCAGATTGAAGAAGACGGCTGTACGGGTGAGGCCACTTTTGAGGACCTTGCGATAGTTCTCGATGGCGTCATCCACAATGCCACGAGTTTGCTGATCTATGGCCTGGCCAATGATGGCCACTGTTGCCAAATCTGGACTACCATCCGCGCCAGCTTCGAAGAGCGTCTCGGCCAATTCCTGTAATGCGCGTCGTTGTGACAGCTCCATTGGGCTGTGGCCATCTGTCTCCTCCGCTTCGCGCGTCAGGCTCTCGAAGCTGAAAACGTCCTCATCTGTCGGCTCCGAGCGATCTGGTTCGGATTCCAGCTCGTCCCAGAACTCAAGATCAATGGCCTCCGGCTGGCGTGCGGTCTGCAGCGACTCGAACATAGTTTGCGCCTGGCTGGTGTCGGGGTCCAGGCGCAGAGCTTGCTGACAATGCTCTATGGCCAAGTCTACATCACCTTGACGTTGAGCGATGATCGCCAGGTTGACGTATTCAGCGGCTGCCTGCTCCGATCGGTCGAGTTGCTCCAAGACTTGGGCCAGTTGGAGATGGGTTTCGGCTTGGTCGGGGGCCAGGCGTAGGGCGTGAGCCCAGGCATCAGCGGCTTCTTCCAATTTACCTTGCTGGACAAAGGCATTGCCGGTTCGAAATTGAGTGGCAGCCGCGTCTTCGGGTCGGCCCAGACGTTCCTGCACATCAGCCAGCTTGGCCAACGCACTGGTATCCTCAGGGGCAACTTGCACAGCTCGTTCAAAGACCTTCAGTGCGACCTGTGGTTGCCCCATTTCCAGAAATGCACCGCCCAGACCCAAAGTTGCAGCCAGGTCCGTGGGCGATTCTACAAGGGCCTGTTTGTAGGCCTCGATGGCTGCTTCCCAATTTTGATTCCAACTATGATCGTAAGCATCGCGCATAGCTTGTTCAAATTTCTCGCGGTTGCCAGCCATCTTAAAGTCTCCCCGAGACGTCGGATGAAGTCCTATATCAAGTATACCACAACTATGTCAAATTAAAAAAGCGGCTCTCGCTGCGAGGGGACATTTTGGGAAAAAAGAGACCGCCTGTGTGGGCGGCACAGGCGGTTTGGGGACCCCAAGACTT